>DASWUO010000407.1:0-5396 GCA_036401615.1 Bacilli bacterium
TACATGCCAGCGGTACATCCCAAATCTTTGATTCGCTTGATATAAACCATCCGGCTTGATGACTTGGTGCATTCCCAGATAAGGAGTTGTATAAGTTCCATACT
Source organism: Bacilli bacterium (assembly GCA_036401615.1). Classification (GTDB taxonomy): domain Bacteria; phylum Bacillota; class Bacilli; order Paenibacillales; family DASWUO01; genus DASWUO01. The sequence goes on from DASWUO010000407.1 coordinate 105, forward strand.
GGCCGATAGGGTGTTCCCAATTCCACGCCCCGCCAAAATAATCTTCGGTGCCGGTGCCGCAAATGGTAGGAAACTCAGCATCCCCATCCATATAGAATTTAATTTCCCCTTCGCCCCACCAACGGTTGCTGTTTACCTGCCAGGCCATATAGGTGCCGACATAATGTCCCTGGCCTTTAATGCCGTCTATCAAGGTATAAACTTCTTTGTATGGCAGCGGATTGACGCGGCGGAACTGGGCATGGAAATAAGCTTCATCTTCGGGAACCTCCGTTAAAGTATAGTCCACTTGATAGAAAAGAACCGTATCCTCGTTGGAAATGTTCTCCATTGTGATTTTTGCAGATTTACGAAAGGGCATGGTCCAGTAACTGTTGAAAGCCCCTCTGGGATTCACTACAATCGGCAAGGAATTCACATTAACAGGCTCACCCCAACCATTGCAGAAGAAATCACCGATAGGCACGTTAACCGAGGGCTCTTCTTCTCCATCCCAATAAAATTTGATGATCATGGATCTCCATGCCGCGGGTAGGCAGGTACACCATATGTGTTGGATCACCCCTGAATCATTTATTTCTGCTAAAGTTAACTCGCTATTCGCTTTCACTAAGATAGAAGGGGAAACCTTCCAGCCTTGACCTAAGTCCTCTGAACACCCTTTTCCAGTTCCTTCGGTTGCCATTCCCGCCTTGCCTTTTTCCCCTGTAAAGTTTTCGGCGCTTATTGACCTGGTTTTTGCCTTAGATAATTTGGATAAATTGCCCAAACCCATCTGTAATCCGTTAAAATCCGACATGGATAACTTCCTTTCCTGACTACGTTATATCCTAATTCTATCGTTTATTTTTATAAAATATTTAGCACAGATAAACAAACATTTAACACATATTGCTTTTCTAACTATACCCTATCCTGAACTTTCCCGTTCAACCAACCACAACATCCCCACCTGCATGATGGATGACACCAATACCATCCAGGGCAGCCAAGCCGAATCCAGATTGTTGGAAAAAGTGATGAGCAGAAAAATGGCCATGATCCTTCCTAAATTCACAAAAACCTCTCTGACCACTAACGATTCGATCCTCAGTTCACCTTTGAGAGGCAAGTTTGCCATGATATTATAATAGTTAGACCCCATGGAATTACCTTGCAGCGGGTTAAACACATAATAAAAAACAACAAAGATAATAACCGTATACAACGAAATATCCCACATTAAGAAAGAAGCGCCTGTAATGAACCCCATACTTGCAAGCAGCAAATAAACCCGCACTAATGAAGCTCTGGCATAACGCGAAATAAAATAGCTGGAAATGATCCCTAAACCCAGATAAAGCACACCAACATAACCAATCAGATCTTCTCGGGCCATTACTTTATATAACAGAATATTAGGCAGAAATAACATGATGCCTTGTAGGGTACCCAGAATAAAAAAAGCATATAACGCTTTGTGGAGACGTTTATTTTTACGCATCAGCAAACCCATATATTTCAGGAAATAAACCTTATGATGGGTCGGGGAGTAAACCTTCAAACGAAAACTAATGATCGTGGTAACCACAAACATGATAAAGGCCAGGGTGAAGATCAAGATGTACCCGCGCAAACCCTCAAATTGGCTAATGATATACCCCGCAAGTGCCGGTCCGATTAAAGTGGCCGATGTGAAAGTGATAGTATTTAAGGCCAGATAACGAATACGGTTTTGGTCAGTGGAAACATCATACATTAGGGTAAGAAAACCGATCCAATAAAAAGCGGAAGCAATCCCGTTGAAGACGGCAAACAGCACGTAGAAATCAACCACTTTTTCCTGTGCTATAATCACGGACAAGTAGAAAAGGGCAATCAACATAATCCCCATCCGGAAGGTAAACAGCACACTCCTCTTCTTCGCGATTCTCCCCCCGACTGCAAAAGCTATGGGAACCACGATAAAGTTAATGATGCTGAACATCCCGTTTAGCCATAGGCTGTGCGTTAGTCTCCACAAGTACAAGTTCAGGAAAATCCCTGACATGGACGCTCCAAAAATAAAACACCAATGGATGACCAAGGAGATCTTGGCATCCCGGGATAGTTTCTTTTCTTCGGGAATGTAGTGCTTTCGAAAAGAACCAATCTTTCTAAGTGTTTCCGACAGTTTAGGCTCCATACTCACATCTCCCTTGAAAAATTCACAGGATATACGTTTTCTTTTTCCCATACGTTGGTTATAATAGAGGAAAGAAATACAATTCGTGGAGATTTGAGCTTTAGGAACTAGGAGGTGCTAATGCATGTCAATTACATTCTATATCATTATGACCGTGTTGGTCTTGTTTATCGGATCTATTCTTACCTCTTCATACAACGATGATAAAACAAAAGGCCTCTAGGGCCTTTTTTTATTTGGTGCCTCGCGGGTTATTTTAAACCAAGAAAGCCAATTTGCCTTAATCCCTCATAAAGCACAATCGCCGCTGAATTGGACAAATTCAACGAACGCACTTCCTCACTCATAGGCAGCCGCAGACAGGTATCCGAATGTTCTTCCAGGATATCCGGGGGAAGCCCTTTAGTCTCTTTCCCAAATACAAAAAAATCCTCATCTTGATACTGAAATTCTGTGTAGTACTTACTGGCTTTGGTGGTGGCGCAATAAAAATGATGACCTTTGTAGTTCTCTTTGACTTCTTGAAAAGAATCGTAATAATACACTTTGACCGCATGCCAGTAATCCAAACCCGCCCGCTTCAACGTCTTGTCATCGGTAGAGAAGCCAAGAGGCCGAACCAAATGCAAGCATGTCCCGGTTGCGGCGCAGGAACGGGCAATATTCCCCGTATTTGCAGGAATTTCAGGTTCTACTAGAACTATATGAAAAGCCATAATGGGCTGTACCTCTTATCCTCGTCTGCCATTAGTGATTTATAAACTTGCCGAGCCCTCCGTGAAGGAATCCATGGCTTAGGAATTTTTGTTTTGAAAATCAACCATAAACTCACTTAGTGCCTTGCAGCTTTCGTAGGGAACCGCATTATACGCCGAAGCCCGCAGACCGCCAACACTTCGATGCCCTGGCAAACCTACAAAACCCTGAAGCTCGGATTCTTGAATAAATTTCTTCTCAAGATCCTGATTCTTCATCCGGAAGGTAATATTCATTAGTGAACGGCTTGATTTCTCTGCCACCCCTTGATAGAAGTCTCCACTTTCATCTATAGCATTATAAATGAGTTGTGACTTTTCTTTGTTCCTCTGTTCCATTGCCTGTAAACCGCCATTACGTTTAATCCATTGCAGCACAAGGTTCATAATATGAACCGAATAAGCAGGCGGGGTATTGTATAAGGAATTATTCTCTGAATAAGTCGTATAACGCGACATCGTGGCAATATTCTGCGGTGAGTCCTTCAGCAAATCTTCACGAATAATCACTACTGTTACACCTGAAGGGCCAAGGTTCTTCTGGGCTCCTGCATAAATAACAGCAAACTTTGAAACATCCATCGGCCGGCACATGATATCACTGGACATATCGCCAAACAACGGCAGGTTCGCGGTATCCGGGAATTGGCTGAACTGAATGCCGCCAATAGTTTCGTTAGAAGTTAAATGCAGATAAGCTGAATCAGGACTAACCGTGATCTCCGTAAGTGTTGGAACACGGGTAAATTTAATAGCTTGCGAGCTCGCAGCCGCTTCAACTTGACCAAACAATTGAGCTTCTTTATAAGCCTTATCCGCCCAGCTGCCGGTTAATATGTAACTCCCGATCTTTCCCGGTTTCAAGAAATTCATAGGGATCATGCCGAATTGCGTACTTGCTCCGCCCTGCATAAACAACACCTTATAGCCGGAAGGGATATTTAACAATTCCTTGATTAGCTCTTGAGTCTCCCCGTTTATATTCTCATATTCCTTGCTTCGGTGAGAAATCTCCATAAGCGACATGCCAATCCCCTTGTAATCCACCAAAGCCGCTTGAGCTTCCTGAAGCACCTCTAAAGGAAGAGCTGCAGGACCTGCATTAAAATTATAGGCTCGATTCGCCATCCTTACCCCACCTTATCACATTCTTATTATAGGCAATAATAACAAGATTCCACCCCGCCTACAAGCGAATCTTTAAAATGACATTAGATTGTCACGGCTTGCGAAAAAAGCCGCAAATAAATCCAGCTGTTTTCTATCTATATGGTCAAACCGTCTTTAACGACGAAAGATAAACATTTTATTTTCTCTGATTTCACAACATCTTTTGAACCATACACATTGACAAGTTTATAGGGGTCTCCCTGATTCACCAAGACATATTGTTCAATAGACAGGTTAGCCGGATCAGCAATCCAATATTCCGGGACTCCAAACCGCGCATAGGACTCTGTCTTCATGATACGGTCTCTTTTCACACTGGAAGGCGAAATAATTTCTACAACCAGATCAGGCGGACCCACGATACCCTTTTCCTCAATAATGGCCATCCGGCTGCGGTGAATCATTAATATATCAGGTTGCCGTGTCTCATTATAGGAAAGAATCACATCTACCGGAGCATGCATCATGATATATTCCAAGTCACATGAATCCACAATTAATCGTTCTATCTTATTACTAATAAGCTGGTGGGTTGTCGTAGGTGAAGACAATAATTCCAATTTCCCGTCCACAATCTCATATTGATGACCGTCCTCCGGCAATTCCTGGTACTCCTCTACAGTCCACCCGGATTCCTTTATCAGCATGGGATTTTGCGGTTTATCCTCATCATATCTCATACATAAAACCTCCTGAATTTATCAACTTATTATACCATATGACTTTGGGGTAAAACTATTAAAAAAAACCTCGGATCTTAAACTGAACAGGTCTGAAATTGACCATCCAGTATAAGTTTCCAAGGTTCTTCCCAAGAATAAGATAAAGTATTAAATTCAATTATGGCAATAGTTTAACAGTCGAAATACAAGGAATATTCATGCGGATGAACACGGATGGCAACAGCTTTCGCTTCACCACGTTTAAATTCTACGTAATTATCGATAAACTCTTTGCTGAACACGCCGCCTTCGGTCAAGAAGTCACTATCAGCCAACAAGGCATCCAACGCTTCATCCAAAGTGCCCGGTACGCTGCGAATATCTTTCTTCTCTTCATCAGACAATTCGTAAATATTGGTATCAAAAGGTCCGTAGCCAAGCTTTCTTGGATCCATCTTCTTCTTAATCCCATCCAAACCAGCCATCAGCATAGCAGCAAATGCCAAGTATGGATTAGCTGTGGAATCCGGTGTACGGAACT
>DASWUO010000408.1:0-2598 GCA_036401615.1 Bacilli bacterium
AATCCGGGATACATTCCATTGAAATCCTCATACCATATCTCCATGATTTCTTCTTGATGGTTTATAAAAAAAGTCGATGCAGCCTGATCCATTCTATCACCGCCATTCGTTATATCTCTCGTGCAATAGAATATTCGACATAATTTTGTATAATCCTTCCATGTTCCTCAAAACTAATTCCACAACATAATTCTAGTAATAAATGGATATACTATATAACGATTGTTTACTATCAGGTTGTGCCAGCACAACCAAGCGGGAGGTCCATTTATGCATACGGTTTGGAAAGGCGCGATCAGCTTTGGGCTCGTCCACGTGCCCGTCAAAATGTTCTCGGCAACAGAGGATAAGGACATTTCCATGAAATTTATCCATCAGGACTGCGGTTCTCCACTTTCCTACGTGCGCAGCTGCCCAACCTGCCAGAAGGAAGTGGAGTGGGAGAATATTTCCCGCGGTTACGAGTATGAAAAGGGCCGTTATGTAGTTTTTCATAAAGAGGAGCTTGAGCAACTCACGGCTGAAGCCAACAAAGAAATTCGGATTATGGATTTCGTTAACTTAGACGATATCGACCCGATCTATTTCCAGAAAACATACTACCTCGCTCCAAGTGACACAGGCTCTAACGCTTACAGCTTACTGCTTGAAGCGATGAGAAGCACCGGCAAAATTGGCATTTCCACCGTTTCAATTCGTTCCAAAAGCAGCCTTGCAGCGATCCGAGTGATTGATAACTGTATTGCCATGGAAACGATCTTTTATCCGGATGAAATCCGCGGTATTCAGCAAGTCCCTAATCTTCCGGCTAATCCGAGAGTGAATGACAAAGAATTGCAGATGGCCCAAATGCTCGTAAGCCAATTATCCGTAGACTTTGACCCGCAGAAATACGAAGACAATTATAGATTCCAGCTGATGGACCTGATCAACAAGAAGATTGCCGGCGAAGAAATCAAGATTGCTCCGGAGCAGCGTAAAACCAATGTGATCGACTTGATGTCCGCCTTGCAAGCAAGTATCGAAGCCACCAAACCGGAAAAACGGCCTAGAAAACCTTCTTCGAGACAGAAAGCCAAAGAAACCGTTTCCTGAAAATTTGGATAAAAGATTAGCGCACCTATCTGTTGAAGGGGGTCACCCTTATACCAACTGCCGTCAAAGAAACCATCCTCATTGAAGGCCATGAAATCACCATAACCAATCCCGATAAAGTCATCTGGCCCGAGCCCAAGATCACCAAGCTTATGTATCTCGAGAAGCTCTTTGTCCTGGCTCCCCACCTTTTGCGTTATTGCAGCAACCGTTATTTGACGACAATTCGTTACCCTAACGGCATTAACGGGAAATCCTTTTACCAGAAGAACAGCCCTGAACCCATCCCGCCCTTCGTAAGAACCGCGGTTTTTAACAACATTAATTATGTGATCCTCGACAACCTTCCGACCCTGATGTGGTTGGGGAACCTGGCCTGTATTGAGTTCCATCCTTCCTTCCACTATGTGGATGACGAGCTGCCGGCGGAATGGGTCATCGATATCGATCCCTCTTTGGAAGAGGAGCCCAGGATTATGGAAGCCGCTCATTTAGTAGGTGAATTATTAACTTCAATTAATATTAAGGCTGTACCGAAAACCTCGGGTGCCACCGGGGTGCAAATCTATGTCCCCATCGTTCGGGGCTACACATTTGATCAGCTTCGCAGCATAGGGCTGTTTATAGGCAAGTATTTGGTGCAAGCCCATCCGAAGCTATTTACCATTGAGCGAGCCAAGAACATGAGAGGCGATCTAATCTATATCGATTACCTCCAGCACTATCACGGGAAAACCTTGTCAGCCCCCTATACCCCAAGAGCAAGGCCCTTTGCTCCCGTCTCCACGCCTTTGTTCTGGGAAGAGTTAACCACGGGTATTCGTCCGCGGGATTTTAACTTGTTGACAATGGAAGACCGACTGGGCAAATATGGTGATCTTATTCAGAGGGTTCAACCCCAAACGCTGGAACATGTGCTTTCCTTTATTCAGAAAAGGTAACCGGTGCTTGCACAAGATAGATTTGTGGCCGTCTATTATGACTTTTCCCGCTTGACCCTGGCTGGCCTGGTAACCCAGCTCGCGCGGTTCGCGGGTTTAACCTGTTCGATTCGCTCCAATGAAGCCGTCGAAATCGTGTTATCCAATGACTTTTCCGCAGCTTCTCGTTTTACCAATCCCGTGTCCGCACCATCCCGACCATCCCGTGGCGGCGATAGATTCGGGCTTTTGGGCGGGCCCCCTCCACCGTTTCGTTTCCCTTTATTCCACACTCTTCCCTTGCTCATGTGTACACTTCCCTGCATATCATTTACCATAAATTATATATTATTTTCAGAAAAAATGTTTAACTTCTTAATCGAGTGGGTATTTAATTAGTGCAATGCTATTTCAACTATCGAGAGGAGAATTCACATGGAGAATCAAAAAAAGAAATGGTCTACACTATTAATTATGGCGGTCATGAGTATTACCTTCATTTTCGGTGCAACCGGATGTGTGGATAACAACGACGGAAATGTCATCGTGGAAGACAATAATAATGCCCCCGCAAAGGATAATA
>DASWUO010000409.1:0-4551 GCA_036401615.1 Bacilli bacterium
AATGTTCTCCAGAACTCCGGGTTTTTTCTTTCCCTCATTCCAATAATCTTCATCCGCTTCGGAAAGATTGATAAAACTAATTGTTTTGCGGCCAGGCTTCTCACGTATAATGGTCCAAACTTTACCTGGTTCACCATAACTGCTGAATATACCATTTGCGAATACATACTCATGGTTTTCAATATCCACATGTGTCATCGACACATCTTTCAATTCGTCATCAAAGAAGATATTGGCATACCTGATCATAAAATCATAATAGTTTCTAATTTCCCGCATAAAATGATCATCAGTCTTCGAATAATCAACGTAATATCCTTGGGTTAAGATACCCTTTTCCTCGCCTAAAAGAAGGTGATAACCGCCAATTGCCGTAATTAGTGCGGTCAGAATCAATGCGGAGAAGTTAGCCTCTTCAATATCAGCCGAATGATCTATCCCCTCAGCCGTCAATTTTTCCTGTTTTTTGTTTACCCTGAAGGGTTTAAGGTACGCAGCTAAAATGACTGGTTTTCCTCCACTGAAGTACTTAGCCCAATAAACGATTTGTTGGATATGATGATATCTCTCATTAGGATTCCAGACCTCAATATAAATAACATCCTGCTCTGCTCGAGCCACAGAATTAACCGGCCAATTGCCCACATTATTAAAAATCAGGCAAATGTCCTCTTTGCTCTGCTCAAGCACCTTACGGGTGTTATTGATTAAAATCGGAAAATGTTCCTCAAGTCTTTCGATCTTATCTACATTATTCAACTTTGAAATGGCAATTTTCGGGGAACCGTAAGTATCCATATGAATTCCGTCAAAGTCGAGCTGTACTACGGCATTGTTAAACTGGTCAATGATATGATTATGCCAGGGAGACTGATCTGAAGTGTTCATAATATAAAATATATTAATAAAATCCATAACTCGGCCATGGCTGTCATATAACGCCCAGTCTCTGTGCTTTTCATAGAAATCTTTACTGGCCGCATATACAGCCCCATATGCCATGGCTTTCATTCCATATTGATGGCACAAGTCAATCTTTTCCTGAATTACCTCCAGGCTTGAGATTTTACCCATCAAATCGGAATATTCGTTTTCAGGCGACACTAGTTCCTCATGCCTGTACATCCAGTCATAAAACATAACTAAGTTTAAGTGCAGCTTATTCATACTCATTACATCTGCTTTGTCGCCGAGTTCTTTTGGTTGAAATTCGCTTAGAAAACCATATCTGGTTGATTTGCGCCAATCCGAAACAACGTCAAATGAACTTGAAAACACATGAAGCAAATCTTCCTCGCTGTACAAATACACATCCACACCGTAACCCTTAAATTCAACTTCTTTGGGGCTAACTGCAATGGTTATGGTTTGATCGCTTTGAGCCTGGATTGTAGAAATATATTCGATATTTTCGATTTCTTTGTTTAAATCACAAATTCTTACTTTTATATCCAAATGCTTAAACTCGCTCGACGGATTATAAAGCTCAACGGCCAGTTCAATGTGTTCATTACTTAAGAACTGCGCTTTTAATGGATATACATCTTTAATATATGGTTTCATTTTCATCATCCCTTCAAAGCTCCTGCGGTAATTCCTTTGATAAAGTACTTCTGAAAAACAAGAAAGGCAATGACGGCGGGTGATAATCCAATCATGGCAGCCGCGGCCATCAAATTCCACTGCGCTCCATATTTTTGAAAGAAAATAGAGACTGCTAAAGGTACGGTACGCATAGATTGCTCCTGCAGAAAAAACACGGCCTGCGCATAATTGTTCCAAATGCCAAGTCCTGTTAAAATCACGACTGCCGCGGTTACGGGTTTGATAAAATGAAACGTAACTCTCCAGAACGCTGTAAAATAGGTGCATCCATCTATGATAGCGGACTCCTCTACTTCACGCGGCAATGATCTTATAAAACTTGTATATAGAAAAACAGAGAATGGCATTGCAATTGCCGCAGTAAGCAGAATCATTGCCCAATGGGTATTTATTCCCTCTATGGACTTCATTAATATATATAAAGGCACGGTAATAATAATTGCGGGGATCATCAAACACAGCAGCAAAATCATAAACACCGAGGAATTGAATTTATTTTTGAATCTCGCTATGGAATATCCGGCAGAACTAGAGAATAAAACCACTACAGTTACCGCCCCAATGGTGATGATCAGTGAATTAGTGATTGCCAAACCAATTTTTGAGACTTTCCAAGCCTCAACATAATTTATAAAATGAAAGTCGGGAAGCAGCATGTTCTTATCAAAAAAACTGCTGGCTGGCGTATTTAGCGATAAATACAGCAGGGCATAAAAAGGAACAAGCGAAATAAAAACCATAATGAAAACCACAAGATATCTTGAAAAGAAGGGAATTAATTTCATGGTGTGATCCTCTCACATATCAATCTCTTTGGATTTAGTCAGTCTTAAAAACAGGAATACAGGAATGATGATGATAATGAACAAGATAAGAGCGACAGCAGTCGAATACCCTGTAAAGCTGCCATATAACATTCTCAGAATATAAATACTAAGAGATTCGGTGCTATAACCGGGTCCGCCGTCTGTAAGAGCTACTATAACATCAAAGACCGCTAAGGATCCTATAATATTTGTCACCACATTGATTTTTATCGCAGGATACAACATCGGTATTGTAATAAACCTTAATGTCGAAAAATAACCGGCTCCATCTATTTTGCTGGACTCATAAAGTTCTCCGGGTATGGATTGAAGACCCGCAAGATAAACGATCATCGTTACACCGACATACTGCCATACATTCACCAATATCAACACTTTTATAGTAGTCGAAGGATCACCCAGCCAGTTTGCATTGAGAAATCCCATATTTGCATTTTCTAAAATATGGTGCAGAAATCCGCGTTGGGGCTGCAAAATGAAATACCATACATATCCCATAATTAAAGGGCTTATAACTGCGGGCAAATAGACGATAGCTCTTACAATCACTTTTCCTTTAAAATTGCGGTCTAAAATTAAAGCGTAAATGAATCCGAATATATTTAGCAAAGGCGCGCTTCCTAATGCAAAAAGCACTGTGGTATAGAGATCATGCTTGGCTCTGTCATCCTTGAAAAAATCAAAGAAATTTTGTAAACCGACAAATTCAGCATCCGTTACCCCATTCCAATCGGTAAGGCTTATTCCTACACCCCGGGTTAATGGATAAATAAAAAATAGACCAAATAAAAGAATTGCCGGGAGCGCCATAACCTTATGCAAATTTGTATTTAATTTATTAAGTAAGTGCATATTTTTTCTCCCCTAAGCAACAAAATCTGTTAAACAATTGTTCTTGGACATTAAGAAAAATTAGGGAAGATCACGGGGACTCTTCCCTAATTGATTTGTGATTTCTAGTATTAATCATAAATTATTTCGATGCGTTCCAACCTTTATCCCATGCTTCTTTATATGCTTTGGCAAATTGTGCAGCTGTATATTTTCCAGCAAGCAGTTCTTGCACCATTCTTCCAGAGTCGTCACCGGAAAACCCTGATGGCGTTTCAGTAAATGCTATGTTGACTCCTGTAGCTAGAGCAGCAGTTACTTGGTCTTTTAGAGGTCCCCAATCAGCACTAACATCTGTGAAAGATGGTGGAGCTTTAAGCAATTCACTGTAAGTTTTAAGATTTTCTGCATTAATTAAGAATTCCAAGAATTTTTTAGCTTCTGCAGGATGCTTGGAATCTGCTGTAATTGCATATCTTGAATCATCGGCGGATATAATAACAGGTTTAGTTCCATCAACTATGGCAGGGAAAGGACTAAAACCTAAATCGGTTTGCATTTCAGGATTTAGTTTAAATAAGTCTCCTGATACCCAAATACCTTGACTGATGATTGCAGCCTTGCCTGTAGCAATAGCTTCTTTTTGATTGTCATAAGTTGCGGTTAAAGCATCGGAGTTAATCAAACCTTCATTTTTAAGCTCCAGAATTCTTGCTGCGAAGGTTTCTATGCTGCCGCCTGGCGCATCAAATGCCAGTTTAGCACTATCATTATTAATGAACGCGATTCTTGAATCAAGTACTCCGTAAGTTTGTTTAATTACACCATGGGCAAGGAATTCAATTAGATGACCCAATGTCCATGATTCTTTACCAGCGATAAACATTGGAGTTACATCAGGTTTCTTTTCTTTAATTGTTTTTAAGTTGGCTTTGAAATCAGCCCATGTAAGAGCTTCTTTTAATCCTAGTTCAGCAAATATTTTTTTGTTGTAAAAAATACCCGCTGTAGTTACGTTTGTCGCTAGTCTGAATTGTTTTCCAGTTTTTACATCTGTGGACAATTCTTTGATCGACGGCAACACTCTTGACCAGAATGCTTCGTTGGACAAATCAAGATATTTCCCTTGATCAATATAATCCTGTTCAACAACGGTTGTAACATCAGGCACATCTCCAGAAGCAAATTTAACTTTAATTACGCTGCTGGCATCTTTTTGATATTCTTGTTCAACTTTAATCATAGGATTTTCTGCTTCAAACTTTTTGATCAATTCATTTATTAAATC
>DASWUO010000410.1:0-3841 GCA_036401615.1 Bacilli bacterium
AGGGAGGATCGATTAAACTCTTCTCCCAGGCCATTGACAAGCTTGAAAGATATCCCGGACACGACTTGGGAATAGACTTAAATAAGCTGCTCCAAGATGCCAAAAAGTACTTGATCAAGCTGGAGCAGGTTGATCAAGCACCTTTTGAATTTTATGATTTGGATATTATTATATTAGATAAGGAGTTAGTCAGGGAAGTTGAACTGTTGAACAGGTGAAAGGGATCAAGATCCCTTGTATTTGTTGAAGAAGTTTCTGTAATCCCCAGGATAATAACCGGCATTGGGATCAGTACCTTCAGGTCTTGTATCGCCTGCTGCAACACCTGGAGCTAAACCGCCCACCATACGGTCTACTTCTTTGCCGTCCTTGTAGTAAACTAGGGTTGGCGTGTTTTCAATATTATGATCTTTCCACCCTTGATTAAACTCCAACAAGTTATACTGCTTCATATCAATGTTTAACTCCTTGGCAATTGGCATTAGAACGGGCGTCGTAGCTACACAATGCGGGCAAGTAGGGGAGAAGTAATAGATGAACAAGCCGCCCTTCTCATTCAATCGATCCTTCAATTGTTCCGGTGTGATGATATTCTGGTAATTTTCGTCTGTTAGTTGGGCAACGGTTGCAGGATTAAGCTTGGATTCAACAATACCGTATTGATTGGTTTTGTCGTCGTTGGCTTTCTTCGATTGTTGGTTAATAAAGTACATCAAGGCGAATAATGCAACGATAATAATTAAGTATATGGCCAGTTTTTTCATAATTGCCTCCTGTATAATTTGGAATTAATTTTATTATAAACTATTCATCTCACTAATAAAAATATAAAATATGGATCAGTGCTGGAGGGCCGGTTTTATTTTGAAAAAAACACAGAGATTAGACAAAGTATTAAGCCATATGGGGTACGGAACAAGAAGTGAAATTAGAAAAATGGTCAAAGGCCGAAGCATTCAAGTGAACAGTACAGCCGTCAAAGACAGTGGTCTTCAAGTAGATCCTACCTTGGATACGATCCAAATCAACGGGAAATTTGTCATTTACCGCGAGCACATTTACCTGATGATGAATAAGCCGCAGGATGTCATATCAGCTACTGAGGATAACAGGGATCGGACGGTCCTTGATTTATTGCCTTCCGAATACAGGGCTTTTGAACCCTTTCCGGTTGGACGGCTGGATAAGGATACGGTAGGCTTGCTCCTGCTCACTAATGACGGGAAATTAGCCCATAATCTGTTATCCCCCAGAAAGCATGTCGCTAAAACTTATTATGCCGAGGTAGAGGGCAGGGTTGATCAAGCAGATATAGAGGCTTTTGATAAAGGAGTTCAACTGGATGACTTCATCACCATGCCGGCCAAGTTGGTTATTCTTAGTGTTTCACAAGAGGAAGCGGGTTTATCTGAAAGCGCTGGAGCACCGTTGCATCCCTGTTCAAGAATCGAGTTAACCATCCAAGAGGGCAAATTTCATCAGGTAAAACGCATGTTTCTGGCTCGAGGCAAGAAGGTCACCTTCTTAAAACGACTATCCATGGGCCCTCTACGGCTGGACGATTCCTTAGCCCCCGGTGAATATAGAGAATTAACAGAGAATGAATTAGCGGTATTGGCGGGCAGCGATAAGAGTGAATGATGAAATCACTTTCCTATTTCGACAAAAAGAGCGATAATGGAGGATGAGCATTAGTATCCTCAAGGGGGCTTCTCGATGTTGCTGACACAAAAGGAACTTGGACACGTGGTTTTTTTATCGCAAATGATTCTGGATGGAAACAAAAAAGGGCTGATGCCCGAAGCGATCCAATGCCTGCTTTATATCGTCAAGTCGCTTAGTGATGTAGCTTTGTCAGATGATGTTTCCGAAGAAATTCGCTTGATCATCGTTAGGGTGGAAGAGGAACTAAGGCTGGAAAACATACGTATGAAGGAAATCAAACAAAATTTAAATGGATCCAACCGAAAAACCTACAGATAGAAGGGGAATATATATGGTCTTCAAAATACCTCAAAAGATGCAAATGCTGGGGGAAGACATTCACGAAAACCAGTTAAGATATCATAAAAGACAAGTATTGGTTTCCAAGGAATTTACATTCGACAGCGCACATCATCTTCATTGTTACGATGGAAAGTGCAGGAATCTGCACGGACATACTTACAGGGTGCAGGTCATTATGCTGGGACAAACGGATCATCGGGGAATCGTCATTGATTTTGCCGATATCAAACGCATCGCCAAAGCCCGGATTATTGATGTGCTGGACCACCAGTATTTAAACGAAGTTCTTCCCTCTATGAACACAACGGCTGAAAATTTGGTTGTTTGGATATATGAACAGATGGAGCAAGGGTTAATGGAGGAGCAATTGTATCCAAGGATTAAACTTGAAGAGATTCGGCTATGGGAAACCCCGACGAGTTACGCAAGCGTCACAAGGGCGTTGATGGAGGACCTAAGCTAATGCTGGTTGATCGTATTCCTATGGTGGAAATATTCGAAACAGTAGAAGGGGAAGGGACCCGGGCGGGATTTCCGACTGTTTTTGTCCGGCTCTTCGGCTGCAATCTTCGCTGTACCTGGTGTGATACCCAATACAGCTATGCTCCCGCTAAAGCGGAGAAAACGATGTCCATTGAAGAAATTGTGAGTGAAGTGCGGAAATATCGATCTACCCATCTGTGTCTAACAGGGGGCGAACCCTTATTATATGGACAGCAGTCTTTGAAGCTAATCAAAGCATTGGTGGAGGTGGAGCACTTGGTTGATTTGCACATCGAAACGAATGGCGCGATTGATTTGACCTTGTTCATGGCGGGGTGCCCTTCTGAAAAGGTGAGGTATATCATGGATTTTAAATTGCCGGATTCCGGCGAGATGAATACAATGCTTTTAAGTAATTTTGAACTGTTAAGGAAACAGGACGAAGTCAAATTTGTGATTGGAAGCGATGAGGATTTTACGATGGCCGTTCATGTCTTGGAACAGCATAAAACGGCGGCTCTGCCGTTATTCAGCCCTGTATGGGAAACGATGCCGCCGGTAAAGCTTGTCGGGTTAATGCTTAAAGCTGGGCTTTCTCATGTTAAATTAAATATGCAGCTGCACAAAATCATATGGGATCCGGCCACTCGCGGGGTATAAAGGAATGGAGAGAGCATGGATAAACGTACGTATAAGAGCACGGAAGAAATATTGGATGATCAAAAGAAACGGGCTGTTGTTATTCTAAGCGGTGGTTTGGATAGCACGACTTGTATGGGGTATGCTCAAGAGGAAAAGTTTGAATTGTTTCCGATCACCTTTGATTACGGCCAAAGACATAAGATGGAGATCGAAAATGCCCGCCAAGTAGCAGCCTATTATGGTGCGGCTGCCAGACATAAGGTGATTTCTCTATCCTTTCTGCATGATTTCGGCGGCAGCGCCTTAACCGATGATAATATAGAGGTGCCTGTATCGGAAAAGTTTGAATCTCCTAAATCGGTGACTGTGGTTCCCGAGTCCGACAAACCTGTGTCAGGCATTCCGGTTACTTATGTGCCTGGGCGTAATTTGTTATTCTTGTCCATTGCAGCTTCTTATGCGGAAGTCATAGGTGCCGAGGCTATTTATATTGGGGTAAACGCGCTGGATTACAGCGGTTATCCGGATTGCCGTCCGGCCTTTATTCAGAAGATGGAAGAAGTCATCGCCACCGCTACTAAGGCGGGAGTCGAGGGCAGAGTAACCCGAATTGAGGTTCCATTGATCTATTTGAGCAAAGCAGATATTATCAGCGAAGGCATCCGTATGAAGGTGCCTTACCATCTGACAACTTCATGTTACTTAGGCG
>DASWUO010000411.1:0-5298 GCA_036401615.1 Bacilli bacterium
TTTAGCAGATATTTCCGAAATGATCGGCATTAATGATCGGTCTGCATTGGCGGAAGCTGAAAGGCTGATGAGGGAGAGAATCAATCAGTTTCATATGCTGAATGGAGTTACACTTATCGACCCGGCCAACACTTACATTGAATCGGAGGTTAGGATAGGGAGGGATACCCTGATTTATCCGGGAACGTTCCTTAGAGGCCAAACCATACTGGCTGAAGCCTGCACAATTGGCCCCAACACGGAAATAACGGATTCTGATATAGGTGAAGCGGCAGAAGTAAAGTACTCTGTTCTTAATAAAGCCATTGTGGGTGCAAAAACTACCGTGGGTCCCTTTGCGAATTTACGTCCGGGGTCGAAAACGGCGGCCGGTGTGAAAATTGGTAACTTTGTCGAAATAAAAAATGCTATACTTGATGAGGGCAGCAAAGTATCCCATCTAAGCTATGTAGGAGACGCCGAGGTCGGGAAGAATGTAAATATTGGCTGTGGTGTCATTACAGTGAATTATGATGGCTTCAACAAACATCTGACTGAGATCGGGGATGACGCTTTTATTGGCAGCAACGTCAATTTAATCGCCCCTATTAAGGTGGGTAAGGGAGCTTATGTAGTTGCCGGTTCAACCATTACTGACAATGTGCCGGATCATGATTTGGCTATTGCCCGAGCAAGGCAGACCAACAAAGCAGGTTATGCGGATGTGATCCGCACCCGTCTGAAGGACTCTTAAGCGCATCTTAACAAATTCTAGTTTCAACGGAGGGTTTTATCTTATGTCGTATTGCGACCCCAAGCTCAAAGTATTCACTTGTAATTCCAACCCGCAGCTTGCCCAAGAAATTGCAAGATGTATTGGTGTCTCCTTGGGGGCTTCGGAAGTGATCCGTTTCAGCGATGGCGAGATCCAAATGCGTTTAAATGAAAGTGTTCGGGGTTGTGATGTGTTTCTCATTCAGTCCACGTGTTTTCCGGTAAATGAAAATTTAATGGAACTCTTGATTATGACAGATGCTTTGAAAAGAGCCTCCGCCAAGAGCATTAACGTGGTTGTCCCTTATTACGGATATGCCAGGCAAGATCGCAAGGCCCGTTCAAGGGATCCGATCACAGCAAGACTCGTAGCCAATCTAATAGAACGCGCCGGGGCGCACAGGGTGATCTCCATTGATCTGCATTCGACGCAGCTTCAGGGATTCTTCGATATTCCGGTAGATCATCTGCTCGGCATTCCGATTCTGGGTAAATATTTCAGATCTATGCAGCTGAAGGATGTGGTCGTTGTGTCGCCTGACCATGGCGGCGTAGTGCGCGCCCGTCAGCTTGCCGATTATCTGCAGTCCACCCTAGCCATCATCGATAAACGAAGACCTGAACCCAATGTGAGTGAAGTTATGAACATTATTGGCAACATTGAAGGAAAAACCGCTATTTTAATAGATGATATGATTGATACAGCAGGAACGATTGTGTTGGCTGCAACGGCGCTTAAAGAATATGGCGCAGGAGATATCTATGCCTGCTGTACCCATCCGGTATTATCCGGACAAGCTAAACAGAGGCTTGAGAGTTCATCCATTAAAGAAATTGTGATTACCGATACCATCCCGCATGCTGAGCTGTCCAAGAAGATGAGAGTGCTTTCAGTAGCTCCGCTTATAGCTGAAGCAATTATCCGTGTTCATGAGGAATTGTCGGTTAGTAAACTGTTTGAAGATTAAAGAGGGTGTTGTTTCAAATCTGTGGAAAATGGGTAAATTACTATCAGTATCGCTTTATCAGATCTGAGGAGGATTTATCTTATGAGTGTTCGTCTTAATACATTGGAAAGAACAGATTCAACGAAACAAATGCGCAAAAACGGCAAAATTCCCGGTGTGATCTATGGGAAAGGCCATGAAAGCTCTTCTATTGCCATCGATGAGAAAGAATTGATGGGATTGCTGAACAGTACACCGCATGCTGTATTTACCATGAATGTTCCGCATCAGGGCATACGCTCCGTTATGATCAGCGAGGTTCAGCGGCATAAGGTGAACCGTAATCTGCTGCATGTTGATTTTCATCAAATTAACATGAACGAGCCGATTCAAACTTTAGTTCGTTTAGATCCCAAAGGCGAATCCGCGGGGGAGAAGAGCGGCGGTATTTTACTAACTAACTTACACGAGATAGCTATTAAGTGTATGCCGAATAAGATTCCCACAGGGATCGAATATGACATCAGTTCATTGGAAATAGGTGAAAGCCTATTTGTAAGGGATTTGGAAATCCCTGAAGGCATAGAATTAAAAAGCGATCCCGATGATGTAATAGCAGCGGTGAAAGCTCCGAATAGAGAAGAAGAGGTCGTTGAAGAAGATACGGCTAATGCAGAGACTTCGGAAGCTCAAGCTGAAGCAGCTGAAAATCCAAGTGACGGCAAATAGATCATTCACCCAGTCTCATCGTTCATCTTAAGAGCAAAGGGTTGCATTCCTATCAGGAAATGCAACCCTTTGCTCTGTTCTCTTGTTTCAACATACCAGAACGGATATAATTTATTCTGATGTCAATTCCATCAATAACCCGGCCTTGAAACAAAAGTGAACATTTGGCGGCTGTAGAAAGTATCATTGACTTTGATATAGTCCTGGCTTACTTTCTCCACAAATCCAATATCATCGTGTGTCTTCTCCAAGTAGACTTGAACGGGTACTTCGTGCTCGATATGGTCTTGAAAGTGGTTGTCTTCTGTTAAATGTTGGCCGTTCTCGTACATTCATTCAACCTCACTTTACTGTAGTTTTCGAGTAATTTAGTGCGAGTGTATAATATAGACAATCTGGAAGCAGATTTGGTTTCATATTTTGGCAAAATATTTTTTTGAGGGGTTTAGATCATGAAGTATATTGTGGGGTTGGGCAATCCCGGCAATCAATATGCCGCTACAAAACATAATGTTGGATTTATGGCGGTAGACCTTCTAGCGGACAAGTGGAATATATCGACCTCCCACAATAAGTTCAAATCCCACTGCGGGGAGGGTCAAATTAACGGAAACAAAGTGACGTTGATCAAACCTCAAACCTACATGAATCTCTCGGGTGAAGCTGTCAAGGCCTTAATGGAGTTCTACAAGGCGGATATGAAGGATTTGATGATCATCTATGATGATCTGGATACTGCTTTTGGGCATATTCGTCTAAGATATCAAGGCAGTCCCGGAGGACATAACGGCATTAAATCGCTTGTGCAGCATCTCGGAACTACCGAATTCAACCGAATTCGCATAGGAATCTCCCGCCCTGCCCCCGGATATGATATCGCCGATTATGTGCTTGCTCCCTTTGCTAAAGCCGATGTACAATCACTGGGGGAGATCCTTAAGCTGACTCTGGAAGCCATAGAATATGCGGTTGAAAACCCCTTCGATAAGGCTATGGCGAAATATAATAAAAAAGAATAAGATTATTTTTAACGCTATGGGCCATACTAGATGTATATGAATACACTGGGAGGCATACATATGTCTGTAAAATACATTTGCCGCCATTGCCGCACATCCATTGGCGTGATTGATCGGTCGGATATTAGCGAATACCGGTTGGGCTTTCATTTCTTGACCCCGGAAGAGCGTAGAGATATAATATCCTATAGCCAGAATGGCAACGTTACGGTGAAAGTGGTTTGCGATTATTGCAATCAAGCCTTAGACGCCCACCCGGAATTGTCCTTAATCGGCAGCCCGCTGCAATAACACTTATTACTTGTTGTTTTCCCAGTCTTAGGCTTTTCCGCTTAAGGCTATATTCGTATTGATTGATCCGGTGAAAGGGGCAGCATGCATGAAAGATTTAAATGCTTTTTCAAACGATGCCGATTATCAATCCATAGTGGAAGGAATCCGCATCGGGATGAAGGAGCAATTCATTTCCGGGTTAGTTGGTTCATCCCGGCAGGTGCTAATCGCTTCGTTGGTTCAGGAACTGGATAAACCCCTGTTTATCATCACCCATAACATGTTTTCCGCCCAGAAGATCGTGGATGACCTTAATGAATGTCTCTCCCGCGAGCAGGTTCTGCTGTATCCGGCTAACGAATTGATCGTCACCGAGGCGGCCATAGCCAGTCCAGAATTGTTAGCTCAACGAATTGATGCCTTAATCAAGCTTTCTCAAGGGTTTCGCGGGGTAGTTGTAGCGCCTTATGCGGGTGTGAGACGGTTAATTCCCCCATTGGCTGCATTTTCCGAAATGCAAATTCAAGTTGGCGATACCGTACAGCTTGACCCTTTCATCCAAACCATGAGCCATCTGGGTTATGATAGAGTAGAACGGGTTGAATCCAAAGGGGAAATGAGTGTAAGAGGGGGGATTATCGACTTCTTTCCGTTAACCTCTGCCACTGGCTTTCGTATTGAGTTTTTTGATGATACGGTGGATTCTATTCGTTCATTCAATACTGCCGATCAACGATCTATAGAGAAATTAACGGCTATTGCCATTACCCCGTGCAAGGAAATCATCGCTGATAGTAAGCGTTTCCAGAATGCGGCACAGCATGCTTACGAGCTCTTGGAGCAGCAGCTTCTGAAGATGACGGATCGCAAGGCTAAAGATAAGCTAAAGGGAGAAATCGGACAGGATATTGAAAAATTGCGCGAGGGCATTTATTTTCAAGGCATCTATAAATACATTTCCATGTTGTTCCCGGAAAGACAGACGCTGTTGGACTATGTTCCGAAAGACTCTCTCTTAATTTTAGATGAACCTATACGCTTGATTGAAACTTCCAAACAGCTGGAACGGGATGAAGCGGAGTCGGTTACAGATTTGCTGCAGAACGGAAAGACGCTGCCTGCCTTTATTTTATCCAAAACCTATGATTCTTTGTTGTACCACAAGCCCTTTCAATCCTTATACCTGTCCTTATTCTTGCGTCAAGTCCCGCAAACCCAGCCGCAGAACATTGTCAATTTCATGTGCCGGGCGATGCAAAGCTTCCATGGACAGATGAATGTGCTGAAATCGGAGATGGAACGTTGGAAGAAGATGGGGTCCAGAGTTGTTTTGTTGGCCAATGGAGAAGAACGGATTGAACGGATGCGCCGCATTTTGCAGGATTACTTGATTGATGAACCCCACATTATGAACGGGAATTTGCAGACGGGATTTGAGCTTCCTTCCGCACAGCTGGTCATTATCACGGAAGGGGAAATTTTTACCCAGAAGCATAGAAAAACCCGCAACGCGGACAAAAGAATCGAGAATGACGAGAGAATCAAAAGTTATTCCGAGCTTAAAGTCGGCGATTACA
>DASWUO010000412.1:0-5323 GCA_036401615.1 Bacilli bacterium
TACTCCCCCTTCTTTTTTTGTGCCGGAATTCGTGCCAAAAAGTTAAAACAGGCACACCAAAAACCAACTATATCGAACAATAACACAATCTCATAAAACCTTATGTACCAAGATATTTTAGCTGTTTAACAACAATCAACAATATGCCATAATCATCTTGACAGGGTGGAGGTCACAGGTTCGATCCCTGTTCAGGTCACCATAATAAAAGACTAAAAACCCTTGACAACTTTATTTTGTGTTAAGAGCAAGCCCTTCAAGCACTACACTACTATAGGTGGAGTTATATTCATTCATATTTAGTATATCGTTGCATTCCTCAGGGAAATCTAATTGCACTGGACTTGCAACACGTTGTCTATTGAAACCAAAATCGTTATAAGAGGTGACCGCTATATTTCGCCCTAAAGAACATCTGTCTCACAAACGAACGTGGTCTTGGTTATTCCGGAGCTACCACATCCCGTTTAAACAAAACTGGCCACTGCACGTCATGATCATTATCCTTACGCTTATTTGGGTATTAACATCCATTCACCCTGCAGACCGGAGAGATTGGATACTCGAGAGCTCCTTTGTGGTTCTCTTTATCGTGATACTTTCCTTTCTTTACCGCACCTTTGCGTTTAGCAATACCTCGTACCTATTAATAACCGTATTTTTTATATTGCATGTCATCGGCGCCCATTACGCTTATCAGGATACGCCGGTCGATGATTTGTTCAAACACATATTTAACACCAAGCGAGGATTTTATGATCGGATCGTTCATTTTGCTTTTGGTCTGCTCATCGCCTATCCGATTCGGGAAGCTATCGTACGAATTATGGAATTAAAGAAGTATTGGTTGTACGTTGTCACTTTCATAACGATTCTGGCTTCCATTTCGCTATTTGAAATCATTGAGATGTGGGTGGCACTGATGATCAGCCCTCAGCTTGCAGCAAAGTACCTGGGACTTCAGGGAGATCCATTGGATACGCAAAAAGATATGTTTATGGCTCTGGTTGGCGTTTTGCTGGCTATCGGTTTGATGACTTTCTTTAGTTACCTCCGGAACCGGAAAAAGGCGTCCTGAACTAACAGCGGAATTAAGGGCGTCAATCAAGGATCAATACCAAATAACCAGCCAATTAATGATGACTAATGAGATAGCAAGGGTCATGAAGATGGTCAACAAACGTTTTGCTTTTCCATCGCATTGACGCATAGTGACTTCATCGGTACAATCTGCCCGGGCATGGAGGAAGTTGAAGAACAATCGGACACACACAATCATGCTGCAGTATACCAAGGCAAATAAGGTAATTCCGATCCACATAAGAAACACATCCTTAATTATTATCTGATCTGATTATTTTAACCAAATAGTGGGAGTTATATTCATTATTGAACTGTAGTCCGGTACGGTTTTCGGATAAAAACGCGGGCAGTTGAGCACAATAATTTTGGGTATGCAAATACCTAATAAATCATTCATGGAGGCATTCATAATGACGCAACCAGCTCAACAGCAGCAGCAAATACAAGCAGCCCAGCAGGCATTGCAGCAAGCGGAGCAAGCATTGCAGCAAGCTCAAGGCAGCGGTTCAACACAACAAATTCAGCAAGCTCAACAAGGAGTAATGCAGGCGCAACAGAAGCTGCAAACAGAAAAACAACAAATGCAGCAGGCGCAACAGAAACTTATGGAAGAACAGCAGCAGGTACAGCAAGCCCAACAAGGCGTGCAGCAAGCACAACAGCAAGCTAATCAAGCGGTTCAACAGGTTGTTCAGCAAGCTCAGCAGCAAGCTCAGCAGCAAATTCAGCAAGCTCAACAACAAGCCCAGCAGCAAGCCCAACAGGCGCAACAACAAGCTCAACAACAGCAATAATGTTATAAAGCCGTATGCCATAATTCGGGAAATAGGCCGCATTCCCATTTCGGGGGCGGTCTATTTTCTGATGCAATCTATCAAATTCTAAAGCACTGGTATGCTTTTATTCAACAGCCAAAAACCCAAATTCTCATTTGGGTTTTTATTGCAATCAGGCTTTTTTTTAATGAAACTCTACTTCAATGCGCTGTCTGGTTTCACTCTTGGTCTTGGGCATCTGAATATCAAGGATGCCATTCTTGTACGACGCTCGAACGCCTTCAGCGGAAACGCGGTCCGGCAAAGTGACCGTACGCTGGAACCGGCCAATAAACCTTTCGCTTCGATGAATTTGATCTTCCTTAACCGCTTTGGTTCGGTTGACGCTGCCGCTTATGGTAAGGACGTTTTCGTTGATATCAATCTGCACATCTTCTTTCTTCTCCAATCCGGGAATTTCTACGGAAGCATGAACATCCGTATTGGTTTCATATACGTCGATCCGGTGGGAACCGAATTCCTGGTTAAACCCGAAAGGAATATCAAATAACTTGTCCAATCCGCGTTTCCATTGGTCTAATTGCTCATAGGGCATTAATTTCATCCAATTCTCGCCTCCTGATTGTGGTTTTATCATGCTTATCGTATCCTTATTCATAGAATATATACGAAACGGAATCCTTAATCTTTTGCTATAATAAAAAATGTCTATTTGTATCATCGCCATAAGAAAGGACCCCTGATGAATAATAAAGAAACGGTAACCGTCACGGATCAGCATCTCATCCACATCATCAACGCCTTGGAAAACCTCGATGGAGTCTGGAGGGCCAGGTTAAAGCAGGGAACCTTAAAACTGGACTACGCCGTAAAGCTTGGAAGCCAACTGACTCTAAATCAACAACAACATCTATACGACCTGATAGAGGACAACCCTTCCGCGAAAAAATATGAACATAAACTCCTTATAGCTTATTCTCAGGATATGCCGGATTGGGCCGTTCTCCACATCTTAAGAATTTATATTCTGGCTGACAAGGTGAAGAACGCTATTGTGATGTTAAACGATCTTATGGACGAATATGAACAAATCATGATGGAAGATTTTGAATTTAACTTTATGGAGGGACATCTGGCCAAGGAGGGAGAGGGACTGGAAAATAGCCTGATTACTTATGAGAAGCAGCTGCAGTCATTAAGAGACAAGTCGATGGGCAGAGAGAAAAGCTATAATCAATCTTATGGTGACAGTTCGTCTTCCTCTGGGATCAAATCAGCTTCTACTCCTAGAGAAGCCCAACACTTGAGAGAGCTGCTCGGACTGAAAGAGGAGTCAACTCAGGAGGAAATGAAGAAGAAGTACCGGCATTTGCTGAAGGTGCTTCACCCAGACAAGGGAGGCAGTGCCTATTTATTTGATCTGGTCAGAAAATCCTATGAAGACCAGGACTAACCTCAGCGGTTAAAACCGGTAATTATGAGTGGATTTCAGCTCAAGAAAATAATCGGTTATTGAGTTTATCCCGTAGGGTGTGGTATCACTTTCTATCAGATTTTGTTATATTATTATAAGCGGGAATTTAACCCCGTATAGGTAACCAATCTTGGATAAGGTGGCTCCATTTTATGATTCGTAGATTAGCCGTGTTTTCCATTCTTTTTACTATTTTCTTTATTTCTGTTTTTCTTTCCTATTCCTCGTCCGTCAGCGCCATCACTAATTTAATCGAGAATGGCAGCTTTGAAGAAATCGAGTCGGATACACCCGTGATGTGGTCTAAATCCTTCTATGACCAGACAGCGGACGCTTCTAAGTTTACCTTGGAAAGCGGTCAGGCCAAGAACGGGAACCAACATGTAACCATTGAGAACCTTAAGCCTAACGATGCGCGGTGGGTGCAGAGGATTAAAGTGAACCCTGATACCGTTTATAGATTATCCGGTTGGATGAAAGCAGAGGGGGTTGACCCTAATGCTGCCGGTGCTAATATTTCCGTTGAAGGCATTGCCGTTACTTCTGTGCAATTCAGAGATACCCAAGGAGAATGGCAGTTTGTCGAGATGTACGGTAAGACGGGTCCGGATCAAGCCCAACTGGCTGTGACCGCCGGATTGGGCGGTTATGGCAGCCTCAGCACGGGCAAAGCTTCGTTTGACGACATCGCTGTCGAAGAATCACCGGAAGTCCCGGGAGGTTCCGAAGTCGTTGCTCTCGATCCGGGTGAAGCGCCGTCCACTTCAACGGAAACCCCGGCAGCAGCCGACAAGAAGGTTTCTATATGGCCGATGGTCTTGTTTTCTTTATTATTTGCTTATTTGTTTTCAATCGTTTACCGGAATATGATAAGAGAGCAGCGGCTTGTTCTCTCCGATCCGGAAAGAGTAAATACATTATTATGGGTTATGCTGTTTGCCGCCTTAATTCTTAGATTATTTATCGCTCCCAATGTCTTTGGTTATGCTTCCGATGTAGCTAGCTTCAAGGCATGGGCTTTCGATGTTTCGGCAAACGGGCTGGCCAACTTCTATGCCGAAGGCAAACTGGCAGATTATCCGCCGGGATATATGTATGTTTTATATATACTGGGCTCGTTAGCCAAGCTCTTTTCTATACCCTTTGACTCGTTCCTCTTCACCATCATCATTAAATTGCCGGCCATGCTGGCTGATTTGGTATGCTCGTATTTGGTTTATACGGTCGCGAAGAAGTATCTGCATCCTTTATCTGCTCTGGCATTGGCCGCATTATATGTGTTCAACCCGGCCATCATCCTGAACTCGGCAGCCTGGGGGCAGGTTGATTCCTTCTTTATGATGTTTATCTTGTTGGCCATGATGTTTCTGGTGCGGGGAAAGCTTTCCCTTGCTACGGCTCTTTTTGCTCTCGCGGTTCTTATCAAGCCTCAAGCGCTTATGTTTGGCCCTTTGCTGCTATTTGCTTTTATTGGCAGAAGAGACCTCAAAACTTTTGCAGTCAGTACGTTGATCGGGTTGTTAGTGATTGCCCTTGTGCCGTTACCTTTCAGCATCCATCAGGACAAAGGTCCGTTATGGATTATTGATTTATACACTTCAACCTTATCCTCCTATACCTTTGCTTCCCTCAACGCATTTAATTTAATTGCTTTGACGGGCGGGAACTGGCAGCCGGTTACGGATAAGATCTTATTCATCTCCTACAGCATGTGGAGTTATATTCTCATACTGCTCAGCCTTGTCTACTCAGCTTTCATGTATTTCAAGAACAAACAAGATGACTCGAAGCTGTATTATATCGGCTTCTTCTTCCTGACAGCTGTTTTTATGATTACAGCCAAAATGCATGAGCGCTATTTGTTTTATGCTCTTTTGCTCGGTCTAATGAGCTTTGTGCACACCAGGGACCGCCGTGTTTTATTTATCTTTATCGGATTAAGCCTGACCCACTTTGTTAACGCTTATTATGTCTTAATCAACAGCTTTAT
>DASWUO010000413.1:0-5698 GCA_036401615.1 Bacilli bacterium
CGCGATCCCGTAACCTTCGCCGCCGCTTCAAAATCAAGAATACCCAACTCCTGTGCTATATCCCAGTGAGTTTTCGGTTCAAATGAAAAAGCCGGGGCTTCCGCCCATCGGCGTATCTCGACATTCTCCGCTTCCGACCTCCCGACCGGTAGACTTTCGTGAGGGATATTCGGCAGAGATAACACCAAATCCTGCAGTTCCGTTTCAAGTTTACGAAGCTGTTCATCCAGTGAGCTGATACGATCAGAAACATCCCGCATTTCTATAATTAACGGTTCTGCGTCTTCACCGCTCTTCTTTAACTTGGCCACTTCCTGAGAAACGGTATTTCGCCGATTCTTAAGCTGCTCGTTCACTTGCAGGAGCTCCCTGCGCGAATTATCCAATGCCGGAAAACGCTGAATATCCTCTAGAGGCATTCCTCTGCGAGCCATAGCATTTTCTACCAAGTCATATTCATTTCTTAGCTGCTTCATATCCAACATGGGGAACACCGCCATAATAAGGGTATATTAGTCTGAAGAATTCAATCAGTTTCATTAGCATAAAATCTAGCCGACTTACTTTCCTCCACCATTTCCAAAAAATATGAATGCATGCTGTAATCGTCCGTTAATTCGGGATGAAAGGAAGCTGCAAGCAAATGTCCTTGCCGGGCTGTAACAATCTGCTCATGGTACGTCGCGAGTATTTCCACTCCGGGCCCAGCTTCCTCGATCCAGGGAGCTCTAATAAAAACCGCTCGAACCGGTTTATCTATTCCTGTAACGGGCAAATCCGTTTCAAAGCTTTCCCGCTGTCTTCCGAAAGCATTCCGGGCCACTTTAATATCCATCAAACCCAGATGGCCTTCCTCTTGTCCCACAATATGTTTCGCAACGATGATCAACCCTGCACAAGTGCCAAAAATCGGTTTACCCTCATCTGAAAATTGTTTTAGACTATCAATAAACCCATAGGTCCGCATCAGTCTGCCGATCGTTGTGCTTTCACCGCCGGGAATAATGATACCGTCAATCTCTGCAAGCTGATCTGTTCTCTTTATTTCAATTCCTTCAGCACCCGCTTTATTCAGCATCTTGATATGTTCAATGACAGCGCCCTGAAGGGATAGCACACCAATTTTCACAAAAATCCTTCTTTCATCACATATCCTTGCAGCCATGCCGCGTTTTTCTATCCTATAACGTACGATCCGACATACGATCGGACAGGTGCAGCTTGGACATTTCAATGCCTTTCATCGGTTCACCCAGATCCTTGGATAATTCGGCGATTAACTTATAATCCGTATAATGGGTAGTGGCTTCTACAATAGCTTTGGCAAATTTCTCAGGGTTATCCGATTTGAATATGCCAGATCCTACAAAAACACCCTCCGCGCCCAAATGCATCATCAATGCTGCATCAGCAGGTGTGGCAATACCGCCGGCTGCAAAGTTCACCACAGGCAACTTTCCTGTGACGTGGACCTGCAGGACCAATTCATAAGGCGCACCCAAATTTTTCGCTTCTGTCATTAATTCATCTAGGGACATGCTTTGGATTCTACGGATTTGCGACATAATCACCCGCATATGGCGGACGGCCTCAACAATATTGCCTGTACCAGGTTCCCCCTTTGTCCGAAGCATAGAAGCCCCTTCACCAATTCGGCGCAGTGCTTCTCCAATATCCTTTGCTCCGCAAACGTAGGGAACGGTAAACTCTTTCTTATTTATATGATAAACTTCATCGGCTGGCGTAAGAACTTCACTCTCATCAATATAATCTACACCCAAGGCCTCAAGAATCTTCGCTTCTACAAAATGGCCAATCCGTGCCTTTGCCATCACCGGTATGGTTACTACCTTCATCACTTGTTCAACGATTCTTGGATTAACCATTCGGGCTACCCCACCCGCTGCGCGTATATCGGAGGGTACCCGCTCTAACGCCATTACAGCAGATGCCCCAGCCGCTTCGGCGATTTGGGCTTGCTCCGCATTCATCACGTCCATGATGACGCCGCCTTTTTGCATTTCTGCCATTCCTCTTTTGACCCGAGACGTTCCTGTTTCCATTGTTGATCCTCCTGAACTGTTCTTCTAAACAATTATTGTACATGATGAGATTTAATAATACAACTGATTCCGGCTCATAAGCTTCCCTTGCTAGAAGATGTTTTTAATTCCCGAGAAAATATCTTTAAAAAAGTCCCGGATTGCTCTAAAAAAGAGCCGGAACCAGCTGGCCTTCTCGGCATCCTCAGCGGCAATCAAGTTAACCTTCTGTACAGTTTCTTTATCCTTTTCTTTGTAAGTCACAGTCACTGTACCGACAACATCACCTTTTTTAATCGGTGCCACCAACTTGCTTTCCTTAAAAGCCTTAGCCTTGGTTGTGAACTGTTCCGGCAGCGCGCCTTTCTTTACTATGAATTCCAACCCTGCTTCAGTGACGGCCGCAATTTCCGTTTCTACGCCTTTTTTTATCTTGACGGTTTTCAAAGAGGTCATTTCTGTCTTAGCGGTTAACACCGTTTTCTTCTCAAAATTGCCAAACCCGTAATCCAACAGCTTCTTCGTCTCATCAAAACGCTTAGCTTCAGACTTCGCACCCATAACAACACTGATCAGCCGCATGCCACCCCGCTCTGCTGTTCCGGCGAAACAGTAACCGGCTTCAGTGGTATGGCCTGTCTTTAATCCGT
Organism: Bacilli bacterium; assembly: GCA_036401615.1. Lineage (GTDB taxonomy): Bacteria > Bacillota > Bacilli > Paenibacillales > DASWUO01 > DASWUO01. The sequence goes on from DASWUO010000413.1 coordinate 2,693, forward strand.
CTAACCCGGTATAAGCATATTTTTTGGCAAAAATATTCTTAAAAGGCTTCCAATTGTCCAGCATCCAATTCCAATTCTTCATTAAAGAGGTTTCATCGCCCTCCCTTAAGTAAGCTTGAGGGACACTTGTATATTTTAAGGCTTCCGGATGGTCGTTAACAATATGAAATGCCAACATAGCGGCGTCTCTGGCAGTTAATAACGTTTCCCCTTCAATGTCTGCAGGTGCATGTTCAGCCCCCATATCCTTGCGCGATAAACCCGTAGCATTAATAAAATGGGAAAGGTCCGACAAACCTAAGGTTCCTGCTGTGGTGTTCATCAATTTAGCGAAGTTTTCTTCATTTCCGCCAATATGTTCCGCAAGAGCTACTGCTGCATCATTGCCGGAATAGATTGACATGTTCTTAAACATATCTTCAATTGTATAAGTCTCTCCCTCGGCCAACAGCTGGCCCGAACCAATAACACTCGATGCATAAGCACTAATGGTTACAACATCGGTCCATTTAAGTGTACCTTCGCCTATCTTGTCCAAAACAATATACTCCGTCATCATTTTGGCCATACTGGCTGGGGGATAAGCCGTATCTGATTGATAGTCAAATAATATTTGCCCTGTGCCGGCCTCCATTAGAATGGCTGAGTTTACTTCCAGCTGCAATGCAACTTGTCCTGACGAATCAACAGTCTCTTCTTCCGCATTCACATATAAAGGATTTATAATAACAAATAACGGGTTAATCAATAAGGACAAACACAGGCCTAATAACAAAATTTGCAGTTTGCTGCGCAACATCTTCTCACTCCCAATCTCTCAAATATTAATAGCATATTCATAGGGTCTATAATAAAGAATAGTTGGGTGATTCCTTAGTAATCTGCACATCATGCGGATGGCTTTCTCTTAGTCCAGCTCCTGTAATGCGGTTGAAATGAGTATCATTCTTCAATTCTTCGATGTTCTTGGTACCACAATAACCCATGCCCGAACGAAGCCCGCCGATGAGTTGATACACCGTATCCTTTAATGGTCCTTTATAAGGCACCCTCCCTTCAATGCCCTCGGGAACCAATTTACTTTCGTTTTCCTGAAAATAACGGTCTTTGCTTCCTTCTTTCATAGCACCGATAGATCCCATACCCCGATAAACCTTAAACCTTCTGCCTTGGAAAATTTCCGATTCCCCCGGACTTTCTTCTGTTCCCGCAAATAAGCTTCCGATCATAATGGCACTGGCCCCGGCAGCAATAGCCTTAGTGAGATCGCCTGAATACTTAATGCCTCCATCTGCAATAATGGGCACATTGTATTCCCTGGCTACCGTAGCACAATCGTATATTGCCGTGATCTGGGGAACACCAATCCCTGCAATGATTCGAGTGGTGCAGATGGATCCCGGCCCAATGCCTACTTTAACCATCGAGGCTCCCGCTTCAATCAAATCCCGGGTACCCTCTCCTGTCGCTACATTGCCAGCCGCAATCGGCAAATCGGGATACTGCTGGCGGATCATCCTTACTGTATTAATTACATTTATATGGTGGCCGTGCGCGGAGTCCACAACAATAAGGTCTACTCCTGATGCCACAAGTGCTGCTGTACGTTCTGAAACATCTTTTGATACGCCAACAGCGGCCCCCACCAACAATCGCCCTTGGGCATCTTTTGCAGAGTTGGGGAATTGGATGGCCTTCTCGATATCTTTGATTGTAATAAGTCCTTTTAATTCATTCGAGCTATCGACCAAAGGAAGCTTCTCTATTTTATGTTTTTGCAAAATACCCTCAGCCTGCTGCAGCGTTGTCCCTACAGGGGCGGTTACCAGATTATCCTTAGTCATGACATCTTGGATTTTGATAGAATAATCATGGACAAACCGCAGATCCCGATTCGTCAAGATGCCGATCAGCTTGTTTGATGCATCCACGATAGGAACGCCGGAGATTCGGTACCTGCTCATCAATTCTTCAGCATCGTACACGTGGTGCTCCGCAGTTAAAGAGAATGGGTTCGTGATCACCCCGCTCTCCGACCTCTTCACCCTGTCAACTTCCTCTATTTGCTGAGTGATTGTCATGTTCTTATGAATAATGCCAATACCGCCCTCACGAGCAATCGCTATAGCCAAAGCCGATTCCGTCACCGTATCCATGGCCGAGCTTAGAAAAGGAATATACAGCTTTATCTTATCACCTAAGTTTGTGGAAATATCAATGGCTTTACCGAATACTTCAGACTTTCTGGGAACCAATAATACATCATCAAAGGTTAACCCTTCTTTTACAAATTTGTTATCCCACACCGCCATTACCCTCCCGTCAACTTATTTACTTCAATATATACAATAAATTTTGATTATTCCAAGTATATTATTGCTATGATACAGAAGGCAAATTTTAATGTCAAGGCAAGGGGGTCTATTTCACCCTTTAGACATAATATTGGGGAATTTATCTTAATGAATACTCACAATGGGGGTTCCATAACAAATACTGATCCACCTTTTGTTCCTTAGCTGCATTAATCTGGGCCATCACTTCTTCATAACCATACCGTTTGTGGGGATGAATCCAAGCGGCCGTAAAATCCTGAAACCAGGGACGAATGATAGTTGCTTCATTCTGGTTATTTTGATTAGGCATGGAAGTTTTCTTGAATTGGGCTTGTTTGCGGTTCGCATCCATCATGGCTTGTTTCACAATGGCGTAAGGATTCAGATCCGGATGCGGGATACCATACATTCCATCGGAATAGTGTGAGGGATATACCATGGGGCTAATATAATCCACTTCTGCCGCAATCGGTTCCCATTTCTGCCCAATGCCCATATCATCATTGACCGTTGTCGTTAACCCAAAAACATCTGCCGAGACGAAACTCCCGATGGGTTTCAAAACCTGTTTAGCCTCTTGCAAAAAATGTTGAATGGCTTGCACCTTCGTCCAATGGTTCGGATTTTGAAAAACAACCTCTTGATCCACTCTCCTGCCATTCTCGGGAAA
>DASWUO010000414.1:0-3139 GCA_036401615.1 Bacilli bacterium
CGACACCGATTCCCAGAACGCTGCATATGTCTATGCTCGGCGTGAGAGACCTCTCCGTCATTGAAACACCGCCTGAGAATCGGTTTCCCGTTCAGACCTATGTTGTGGAGCACAGCCATACGCTAGTGCGCGAGGCGATAGAGCGGGAACTGGCCCGGGATGGCCAAGTGTATTATTTATATAACCGGGTTCAGGGAATTAACCAGATGGCTGAGCAAATATCCGAGCTGGTGCCCGATGCCAGAGTCGCGGTGGGGCACGGCCAGATGTCCGAGCAGGAATTGGAGAAGACCATATTGGACTTTCTTGATGGCGAATACGATGTCTTGGTCAGTACCACGATTATTGAAACCGGTGTGGATATCCCGAACGTCAATACCTTGATTGTCCATGATGCCGATAAGATGGGCCTCTCCCAACTCTATCAGCTGCGCGGGCGTGTAGGCCGTTCCAATAGAATTGCGTATGCTTACTTCACGTATCAGCGGGATAAAGTCTTAACCGAGGTTTCGGAGAAAAGATTGCAGTCCATCAAAGAATTCACAGAGCTAGGATCCGGATTCAAAATAGCCATGAGGGACTTATCCATACGCGGAGCGGGGAACTTACTCGGGGCTGAGCAGCATGGCTTTATTGCTTCTGTAGGGTTTGATCTGTATTCCCAGATGCTGGCCGAAGAGATCGCCAACCGTAAGGCGGAAATGGATGGTGATATCGAAGAAATCGAAAAGGAGATCACCACCCAAATTGACTTGGACATCGATGCCTATTTACCATCCGACTATATTTATGATAGTATTCAGAAGATTGAAATTTATAAGAAAGTGGCTGGCGTCCGATCTCTCGAGGAAGCTAATGACCTTCATGACGAGCTAGTGGATCGATTCGGAGATTTGCCTCAGGCCGTTGTGAACTTGTTGACCGTTGCCCGATTGAAGGCTTATGGCAGCATGTTTGCGCTTGAATCCATCGTGCACAAAGGGGCTGATATTTATATCAAAGTCGATCAAGGCCAGAATGATAAGATAAGCGGTCAGAAGCTCTTTGCCATGGGCCCCAGGTTTGAAGGCCGAATGAGGCTTGTCGACGGTCCAAATATTAGCATTGTACTCAAATGTAAGGGTCTAAAACCAGAAGAATCCATAGCTTTACTTGAGAGATTTTTGGTAGAATACAAAGATGCGGTTAAATCGAAAGGAGTCCTCCAAGATGTTGCAAAATAGGCCGAAGGCTGCGGCAAATCGAATGTTACAGGTATTATTGATCTTAGTTTTAATTGGATTAGTGGTTAGCGGCTGCGCTCGGGGGTATGCCAGTGTGGCAACCTATGAGGGCGGGAAAGTGTCATTAAATCAATTAAATGCTTATTTAGGAGCGGACAAGTTCTTCAACTATAACGAGCAGTATGACCAAGCAGCGGCGGACCCGGGCTTTAAAGAGGCGATGCTGAAGCGATACATTGCTTTTAGTAAACTCTCCAGCACAGCCGATGACAAAACCAAACAGGAATCCTCCAAGAAAGCCAAGGATCAGCTTGCAGAAATCAAGAAATCTATTGAAAAGCAGGCGGCTCCTAATAATGATATGAACGCAATTTTGAAAAGTTTGACCATTTCAGCAGATGATTTGGAGAAATATATTGCGTTACAGCTTAATGCCTCTGCCGTGATGAGTAAAAAATTTCCAGATGATAAAGTGAGAGCTGAGTATGATAAGGTCCTGAAAGAAAATAAACATGCTTATGATCGAATTACCCTTAGTCATATCTTGGTAGCTTTTACGGATGCTGAAGGAAAAGAGCGAAAGAAAGAGGACGCCCTCGCCCGAGCGAAGGAAGTTCAAGATAAGTTAGACAAAGGCGGAGATTTTGCTGCTTTAGCTAAGGAGTATTCCGATGATCCCGGGTCTAAAGAGGCTGGCGGCGTTTACGCTGAAGCAGACCCTAATCAATGGGTGCCGGAATTTAAAAAAGCTGCCTTGGAATTGCCGATTGACAAGATCAGCGATCCTGTAGAAACCACCTATGGTTACCATGTAATGAAAGTAACTTCCCGCAAATCTCTCGCCTTTGACGAAGTCAAAGAGGAAATCCGCGGTGGTCTAATCAACACCTTTTTTGGAGAATTCATGACCAATGATCTTCCGAAGATCATTAAGAAGATCAGCATACCTGGAGTAACGCCGTCACCCGATCCAGCCGCAGCGCCTTCCGTTGCTCCAACGGTTGCACCTTCCGCAACTCCAGCTCCTTAAAAATAGAGTTAGAAGCGATTTGAATTATAGAAAAAGCTCCTTGTTACCGAAATTTCCGGTAACGGGAGCTTTTTTTCACTGTATAGGAAATATAGATGGTTTTTTGCAATAGGGTTTAATTGAAACCTTATTACAGAAATCGATCGATCATGCAATGCATGTATAAGAAAATGGGAGCGGAAGAATACTATGGTTAGAAAAAAAGCAACACTTTAACATATATCCTAATCCAGTGTTATCCACTCTTCAATGAAAGTGAGGCAGCATGACATCATGAAAGCAACTGGAATTGTACGTCGCATCGATGATTTAGGCAGGGTAGTGATCCCGAAGGAAATTCGCCGCACGCTCAGAATCAGGGAAGGCGATCCTTTGGAGATTTTTGTGGATCGGGACGGGGAAGTGATCCTGAAGAAATATTCGCCTATTGGGGAATTGGGGACTTTTGCTAAAGAATACGCAGAGTCGTTGTACGAAAGCACGTCCCATATCACGATGATTTCGGACCGGGACAACATGATTGCCGTGTCCGGGGCATCCAAGAAAGAGTACATGGACAAGCAAATCGGGCAAATGATCGAGAACAGCATGGAGAACCGTAAAACTTTATTGGAAAATACAACTGGCCAATACGAATTGTGCAAGGATCTGCCGGAGACTTTCAGTGCGATTGTGATTGCGCCTATTATTGCCGGAGGCGACCCGATAGGCGCCGTTATTATGATTAGCAAGGATGAAGGTACCAAGATGGGACAGATGGAAGTCAAGATGTCGGAGACCGCCGCAGGCTTCTTAGCCAAACAAATGGAACAGTAAGATGAACTTCAGGCTATGCACTTAAAAAAGCTTCTCCAGGGGGTTGTTATCTCTTAGGGAAGTTTTTTCT
>DASWUO010000415.1:0-6428 GCA_036401615.1 Bacilli bacterium
AATCCTCTCTTATTCGCAAGTATCACGGATTGGATCCATTCTGTTGAACTGACGTTAGCCGGTACAACGGCAAGCATTCGTAGAAATGCCTGAACATTTTCTTTCGATAAAGCCATGCCTTCCTGATGCATCTGTTGTATCAATTGACGATTTCCAGGTGAATCTTTCATCCCAAAACTCTTGGTTAAATCAGCCAAAGACCCCGTTTCAATCGGAATGGAGGATGATTGAAGCGGCTTTAAAACCATTTGTCCATCGGGGGACTCCGGCTGCACTTGAAGCATGGTGGATTGACCTTGTGCAAGAGGAGTTTCAAGTTTGGCTCTTACCTGCATCCCGTTGATGTTCACAATAGCTTCTTGGCCATCCAGAAGCTGTACCACTGTCCCTTTGACTACTTGTCCTGCTTTCAATTCCAGCATTTTCGCTTCACCTGTTTGAAAATCTCCAATAAACCCGTGCAGCACCTGTTGGATATTCACCGTTTATTCATCCTCCTTTCTTTTATAAAAAGTCTATATTCTTAATATCGGTTTATTGCTCTGCTTCATTAGCAAACAAGTCCCCCTGGACAGCAAACAATTTCCTTAGAAAAGTATGGCGATGCAGCGGACTGGCTCCAAGCTTAAGGATATTTTCTCTATGTAAGCGGGTTGCATATCCTTTATGTGAAGCAAACCCATACTCCGGGAACTCCAAATCCCAACCCAGACACATGCGGTCTCTGGTTACTTTAGCCACAATAGAAGCTGCAGCAATTGAATGGCTTAACCCATCGCCATGAATGACAGCCAATTGAGGTATCGAACTATCTACCTTTTCCGCATCGACCAGTAAGTACTCCGGGGTGACAGCAAGCTGTTCCAATGCCAGTTTCATAGCAAGCCGCGAGGCTTGTTTGATATTTATCCGATCTATCACTTCTGCACTGACCTTCCCGATTCCATAAGTTAATGCAGCATCGAGAATTTGCCCATATAATTCTTCCCTTGTTTTCTCCGACAGCTTCTTGGAATCATTCACACCTTCAATCAGTAAACCCTTAGGCAGGATGACTGCGGCTGCAACCACATCGCCAAATAAACATCCCCTGCCTACCTCATCAATTCCGGCTATGTACTGCAACCCGCGACCCCAAAGTTGGTTTTCATATTCCAGCATGGTCTTACCCCTTTTTCTATCAATCCTTTTCGCATTACATGAACTATTGTACCTATAATCACTCTTGCTGAAAAGCAAAAAAATTTTCCCGATCTCTGAGTTCGGCCCATGCACTAACCGTTATCCATCTCAATCCGTTGAACCAAACCATTGAAAATTTCGTACTGCCAATAGCTTTTTCTCATCTTCAAACAGATCATAGACGTTCAATCTATAGGTCTGGTAACCCAGGCCAGTTAAGAATAAATTGCGCATTTCATTAGTGCTCTTGCCTAGCTTTAAAGACCTGCTACCAGTTCCTTTATTCACTTCAAATTCTTCGGAAAAGATTTCCGCCTCCAAAATCAATTTTTTTAAAAGTCCTATCAATCGTGTTCATTACAATCCCTAACTATATCCTCTACACTCTGAATGTCCGACAAATTGTTGATGTAACATTCGTTTTTTATCAAAATTCCACTATACTTTTGATCAAAGCTGCCAAACCCCTCCTCCTTCAATTCGTTTAAAATAAGGTTTTTATCCGAATTTTTATCAATATAAATGAAATTTACAGACACCCTTTCTATTTGTCTGTCTATAAAATAGGATGCAAATTCATAAAGTCTACTGTATTCTTCAAGTTTGTAAGCTTCATCCTCATCTATAAACCCTGCTAATCTGAATGATATATAAATTTTATTCGGATATTTATTTATCATTTCATCTAGAGACCTTACTTCAACATCGAATACGGCCTCAGTAAATATGTGTGGAAAATCATGTTCAATTTCAAAGTAATAATTTTCAGTTGGAAATAAATTTTGGAGAGTGGGCATCAACAACTCTTTTAATTGTTTATCCCAAATATATTTCAAGTAGTCGTCTCTGTATTCGGGCTTAATCTTTTTTTCAAGTGCTACCACATCAAATATAGGTTGCTTCTCGGTTTTCGGATAGGCTTTCATTCTATAAAAATCAGGAACTGAAAGATATTCCACATCTGTTACAATAAATTCTTTATTGTATCTTTCCTTTAAATAAATCGCAGCTTCCTCTCCATACTTCTCAGGTTGGGAAAATATATTTTTAAATAAACCATTTAGCCCTAATAAGATCCACCACGCATTAAAAACAAGAAAAAGCACTATAAGGCCTATGATGATGAATATTCCTACTAATTTTGATTTTTCAAAGTTTCCACTCCGTTCATCGATAACTTCCTTTGAATCCATAGCCTTTTTTTCAATTGTTTTCACTCCATGAACGGGATCAAAAGCACAGGAATAACATAAACCTAGATCTTTATCAGATATTGATTCTGTGCATTCTGGACAAATGACTCGTTTGCATATTTTACAGATTATATTTGATTCTTTGTCATGATGAAAATAACAATTCATTTTAGTTTCTCCTTACTTGTTGTTATTGGGTACATATAGGGTTATCCGTTATCGATCTCAATCCGTTGAACCAAACCATTGAAAACTTCTTACCACCAATAACTTTTTTTTCGCCTCCAACATAGTTTTAATTACATTCCTTTAATACATCTTCAATATTTTTAATATTTATCAAACCACCGATGTAACACTCACGTTGGATTGAATCGACATTGTTTCGTCTAAATTTATCAAAACCATTTATTTCTAATCTGTTAAAAAAATCAATTTTAGTAAGACGTTGATCAAAATATGTGATAGTAATAATTACTCTAGTTATTTTTTTATCTAAAAAATAATTTGCCAGTTCGAATATATGATTATATTCGTCTTCCATTGTCTGAACTTCTTGAAATAAACCCGCTATGTTAATGACAAGGAAAATTTCATCCGGGTATGCATCCATCATTTCATCAAATAGAATTACTTCTGGATTAAAATCCCGATCTGTAATAATATCCGGAAAACTGTATTTAATTTCAGAATAATATTCTTCAGTTGAGAAAATGTTTCTCAGAATAGGCGTAAACAATTCTTTTGTTCGTTTATCCCAATCATGAATTTGGTAATCATCTCTGAATTCAGGATTTTTGGTTCTTTCAAATGTAACAACATTAAATGTAGGCTGCTTCTCCGTCTTAGGATAAGCTTTCATTTTATAAAGAGCGCGCTCTGCATGATAAGAAACATCAGTAACTTCAAAGTCTCTGTTATACCTTTGTTTTAAATATATTAAGGCTTCTGTCTTATATTTTTCCGGTTGAGAGAATTTGTTTTTTAGGGAGAAATTAATGCCTAATGTAACCCAACCTAGATTATTACTGATAATAATAACTACAATAACTATAATAGCCATCAGTGACACTAATATTTCTGAATTTTTCAAGTTTCATCTCCCTTAAAATTTGTGTTGCATTTATTTTTTTAATTTTTTCAGGTAATTATCATTAACTTTTTATCAATACTTCTATCAACAGAAAAGGTAATATTCTTGTTGTGCTTTGGAGTAACAAAAATTTCGTATTCTTTTATTACCCAAATATACAATACATTGTAACATTATATAATTTCAAATTCCTCATTATACCTTTCCTCTAAATAGCTTAAGACCTCCTTCTCAATAGCTTCTTTTTCCGCATCAGGTCTATCAAAATTCTTTTCATAGTAAGCTGTCCCTAAGCCCCAGACGACTAAGGTATTAGATCTTGCTTATTTAACTTGCTGTTTCCTCTGTTTATTACCTTACAATATTTTTCCATTTATATCAATATATTTTTTCTTTTTTTGTTGAATAGTAACAATTTTACTATAATTTATTAATTACGATAGCAATATGAACTAGCAGGTATTCCCAGTATTTATCGGATGTATTTAAATGCTTTGGAGCAGAGTGGAAACAATTGAATGGCTATATAGATGGCATTAAGGAATCCTGCGAATGCAATGGAGAATATGAATTATTTAATGCCATGTACATAGTTAATTTTGCTGTCATTAAAAAAAAGCACATGATGTGCTTTGATTTAAACATGTTCTTATGTTAATCCTTGACATCAGGGCATTTCCAAACTGATTCGGCCCATTTTCCCGGCGCGCAGTTCTCTTAAGATCACACCGGAGGCTTTCTCCAAATTTACCGTTCCGCCGCTTTGCAAGCAGCCCCTCTTGCGGCCGATTTCCTCCATAAGTTGAACTACCTGATCTGAACTCAGGGTCTCCTTCGAGGGTAAATCCAATTCATACCGTTCCGTAAGATTCCCGCGGTAATTCTCCGCCAAATAACGTAAAGCATAAAAAGCAACATCTTCAATGTTAAGCAATTGTTCCTTGATCGCGCCGGTCGCAGCCAGCTTCATGCCCACTTCCTGATCTTCAAACTTGGGCCATAAAATTCCCGGGGTATCCAACAGTTCCAGTTCCTTGCCCACTTTGATCCACTGCTGTCCCTTGGTCACTCCGGGCTTGTCCCCTGTAGCTGCAATATGCTTGCCGGCCATTCGATTAATCAAGGTCGATTTCCCCACGTTAGGGATACCTACAATTAACCCCCTCATGGCTCTGGGATTAATTCCTTTACGAATTTGAGCGGCAATTTTGTGGGCAAACAGCTCCTTGCACCTGGGTACAATTTCATTAACCCTATAACCGGTTGAAGAATCGAGGGGCAGCGCTTGAAGATCTTGTTTGGCAAAATAGGAAATCCATTGTTCCGTCACTTTAGGATCAGCGAGATCATATTTGTTCAGCACAACCAATCGCGGTTTGCCTTGGAGGATTTCATCAATCATCGGATTTCTGCTGGCAAGGGGAATTCTGGAGTCCAATAACTCAATCACAATATCAATTAATTTGAGCTGTCCTTGAATTTCCCTTCTTGCTCTTGTCATATGTCCAGGAAACCATTGAATGGTCATTTCTCAACCTCATAAGAATAGGCATGTTTAATAAAACTAAATTTATTGAGCGGCCAGAAGATGATATCGGCCCGGCCGATAATCGATTTATAGGTAACAGCACCAAAAACCCGACTATCTGAGCTGTTGCTGCGATTGTCTCCCATAACAAAAATCTTGCCTTCGGGAATGACTCCTGCTTCCAATTCATTTTCTATGTTATAGTTTCGGGTATTGTAGGTGCCCCCATTGTCTGCTGCTTTAATCTGGGCATCCTTGATATAATCCTCTTCGAACAAGACATTATTGATATATAATTTATCCCCTTCAACTTTTACAGTTTCCCCGGGGAGTCCGATGACTCTCTTGATATAGTCTCTTGTGTCATTAGGTGCATGAAAGACGATAACTTCGCCGCGCTTTGGTTCACGCAAGGAATAAATGATCTTGTTTACAATTAATCTTTCCCCTGTTTCAAAATTGGGTTCCATAGAAGCCCCGTCCACGATAAAGGGAGCAAAGATAAACAAACGGATAATGAAAACCAATCCGGCAGCAATGACGATGGCCTTAACCCATTCCATGGTTTCGTTCTTCTTGACTAGTTCTTTTTCCGGTTCCACCATCTTACCTTCTTTCAACAAAGTGATCAGCTATATTATGAACAAAAAAAGGGCTTGTAAAACAAGCCCCCCTGTTTGTTAACGAATTTCTTGAATTCTTGCTGCTTTTCCGCGAAGTTCACGAAGATAATAAAGTTTAGCACGACGCACTTTACCCCGGCGAGCCACATCAATTTTATCTATTTTCGGCGAATGCAGTGGAAACGTTCTTTCAACTCCAACACCATAAGAAATTTTTCTTACAGTAAAGGTTTTGCTGATTCCCCCACCGCGGCGCTTAATCACGACACCTTCAAAAACCTGAATCCGCTCACGGGTACCTTCTATAACCTTAACATGGATTTTTAAAGTGTCTCCCGGACGAAAACTAGGCAGATCCTTACGCAATTGACTTTGGGTAATTTCATCTACAATATTCATCTATGACTTCCTCCTTCCACACAGGTGTTCATGCCGTTACAATGATCTTGAAGATCTAAAGTATCCAAACGGGCAGAGGACCACCGGACTCAAACCGGATAATAAGATGGGTATAAACCCACAACAGATTTAATACTATCACATTGGATATGTAATTACAATATAATTGATATTTTAAGCGTTATTCCTGCTTTAATTCATTTAACCAACCGATTTCTTGTGGTGTTAGTTTTATTCTGCCAAGGAGATCCGGCCTTCTCCGTAAAGTTCTGCGCAACGCTTCTTTTCTGCGCCAATGCTCAATATTCTCATGATGTCCGGATAGCAGTACTTCCGGTACCTCCCAGTCCCGAAATACAGGCGGTCTCGTATAATGGGGGTGCTCTAACAGACCGGTACTGAATGAATCT
>DASWUO010000416.1:0-5423 GCA_036401615.1 Bacilli bacterium
CTGTAAATCGCTTTTTCATTGAATAGTTCCTCCCTTTTTTTCATCGCATTGCTTCATTTTCTAGTGTTACATTACAAATATACATCTGTACATTCAGAAACGAGTAGAAATTATTTTGCTTATTAAAAAATATTTTTACTCGTTTTAACCTTTCACCCCCCCCAATGCGATACCTTCGATGATTTGCTTCTGCCCGACTATGAATACGATCAGCAATGGGATGATCGCTGATACGGCACAAGCCATAATCAGGGAGTACGTTTGACCGCCATAGGCGTCGGCGAACTTTCGTACTGCAAGCTGGAGCGTGTAATTATGATCTGATTTTAGAAAAATAAGCGCGTATTTATAATCGTTCCAGGTCCATATAAACCGAAGGATTGCGTATGTTGCAATAGCCGGTAGTACGAGCGGGAATGCGATGGACCTAAAAATACGGATATGGCTTGCTCCATCAATCTTCGCCGACTCAATAAATTCATTGTGGATACCCATAAAAAATTGCCTGAGCATAAATGTACCCAATACACTGAAACTGTTTAATAATATCAGCCCAAGGTGGCTGTCAAACAATCCAAGCCAACGATACAAAATAAACTGCGGAACCAGAAAGGCTTCCGGGGGTACCATATAGGTTGCCAGAACAATAATAAAAATGATTTCTTTGCCACTGAACTGGACTTTGGAAAAACCATACGCCGCCATACTTGAAATCGAAACGGATAATATTGTCGTAATAACGGTAACCTTGATTGTGTTTAAATAATACAGAACAAATGGATATTTTCCGTTCCATACCTGATTGTAGTTATCCAGCACATTCCAAGTCGACGGAATCCACTCAATCGGAAACTTAAACACGTCGGCTTCAACTTTGAATGACGTGGATAGCATCCATATGAACGGCATCAAAAAAATAACTCCAAATATGAACATAATCGCTGTAACAAGCAATTTACTTGGTTGCATCGAGGATTTCATAACGCTTTTATCCCCCTTCTTTTTAGTAATTGACCCATTTCTTTTGAGCCATCCATTGAATGATTGTAATCGTAAACGTCGTAATCAGAAGGATAACCCCCATCGAAGAAGCATAGCCTGTCTTCAAATTAATAAATGCCGTTTCGTACAAGTAATAAACCATTACGGTAGAAGAATTTGCCGGTCCTCCCGAAGTCAAAACAGAAATCAAATCGAATATTTTAAATGATGCAATAATACCGGTAACCAATAAGAAAAAAGATGTGGGCGAAAGCATAGGCAGAGTAATCGAAAGGAATTTCTTCCAACCGGATGCTCCATCAATGTCTGCAGATTCATATAAATCTTTAGGGATATTTTGAAGTCCGGCTATATAAATAATAAAATTAAACCCAATAGTGACATATACTTGAATCATCATTACGGAAACCAGCGCAAACTTTGTATCTGCCAGCCATTTGGGCGGATTATCCATCCCTAATGACATTAAAGCTTGATTTATCGGTCCAAACGAAGGGTGGAACAATACTTGATATACGACGGCTACTGCGACAATACTTGAAATATAAGGCATGAAAAAAATGACTTTGAATAAACCTTTCCAATATACATGCTTGTTGATTAAAACAGCTATCAGCAAGGAGATACTCATAGTGACTGGGATCGTGATCACTAAGATGATATTGTTTTTCATCGCTTGCAGGAATATCGGATCAAAGTACAGTTTAATAAAATTTTTCAATCCATTGAATTTAATTTTATCGAATCCCGCCACAAAATTCCATTCCGTCAAACTTAAGATCAGCGTTGCCATAATAGGAAGAAAAGTAAAAATAGTTAAACCTATGATCATGGGACCCACGAAAAAATAGCCCATTAGGGTCTCTTTCAGCTGCACGGTTTTCCTATTTTTCCTCGCAAAGACCACTTCTTGCTCTATCCGCTTTACAACTGTTTCATTCATCATGGCACCTCTCTACTTGATTAATCTAAGTATAGAAATATAAATCAAGAAATACATGTAAGAATTTTTGCATTTTCAAAAAAATTTTGCTTCCTGCAAGTGGTACTCTTAGGCATCCTACGATAAATTTGTTTCAAAACCAACAAAATACTTCATTTGCAAAGCGTCTTTTCCTCTATATAATGAAAAAGAACAAATCTATTTATCTTGAATGGCAGCGGAGGTTTTTCTAATGGTGAGCCAAATCGTACATCCGATCAGTCTAAATCCTCTTCAAACAAGGGCTGATCTCATAGCTGCAATCATACAGCTCTCCGACCCGTTAAAACCTTACTACACCAAAGGTTGCGCCCGGTTGATTCAAGGGGGCAGCGGTGCCGCCTACTCCGATGAGGTAGCCGGATTTGAAGGCTTTTCCCGACTCCTTTGGGGGCTTGCCCCTCTACTTTCGGGAGGAACTTCTTATGATAATTGGGATACGCATCTGGAGGGCATCAAGCATGGAACTGATCCTGAGCATGAGGAGTATTGGGGTATGCTTCATGATTACGATCAACGTATGGTTGAGATGGCTGCAATAGGTGTTTCACTGTGCCTCATTCCCGAAAAAATTTGGGAACCCCTAAATGAACAAGAAAAGCATAATTTGTTTGTTTGGCTTAGTCAGATCAACCTTCTTCAGCTTTGGAATTGTAACTGGTTATTTTTCCCTGTTCTAGTCAACTTGGGGTTGAAGGCTGTAGGAAAACGATATGATCAAAAACGCATGGATGAATGCTTAGAAGCGCTCGACTCGTTCTATCTGGCTGATGGATGGTATGCGGACGGCGAGGGTGGTCACTGTGATTATTACAGCCCGTTCGCTTTTCATTACTACTCATTGTTCTATGCCAAAATCATGGAGTTCGAAGATCCCGAGCACTCCTGTCTCTACAAAAACCGTGCGGAGAATTTCGCCCATGATTTTATTTATTGGTTCGCGAAAGATGGCTCCGCCCTTCCTTACGGCAGAAGCCTCACCTACCGATTTGCCCAGTCTGCGTTCTGGAGCGCCGCTGTTTTCTCCGGCATCGAACCTTTTCCAATAGGGGTGATGAAAGGTATTCTCCTAAGAAATTTACGTTGGTGGTTTAGACAGCCGATTTTTAATCCTGATGGTACTTTAAGCATCGGATATGCCTATCCGAACCTGATCATGGCCGAGAACTACAATGCGCCCGGTTCGCCGTACTGGGCGTTAAAGTCATTTCTGGTATTGGCGCTAAACGAGAATCATCTGTTCTGGACTGCGGAGGAGCTGCCTTTGCCCCCATTGAATGGGATTTCAATACAAAAGTCCCCCCATTTGGTAATATGCAGGCAGGAAGATCATCCTCATGTACTGGCCTTTAATTCAGGGCACCTTTCAACAAATGAACATACACACACCTCCGCAAAATACGAGAAGTTTGTTTATTCCACCTTTTTCGGTTTCAGCGTTCCGAGAGCCGAGTGGGGTCTTGGGCAAGGCGCGTTCGATTCAATACTCGCCTTAAGCGAGGGAGATAACCTATACCGGGTGAAACGGAAATGCGAAGAAACGCGGATTGAGGAAGGATACCTTTTTACCAGATGGAAGCCTTGGTCCGACGTTGAGGTTCAAACGTGGCTCATTCCCGGAATTCCGTGGCACACTCGGATCCACCGGATTGAGAGCGGCCGATATTTGGACGCTGCGGACGGCGGTTTCGCTCTTGGCATCGATAGTAGAAAAACGAATGCCGAGCCGTTTGAGATCGTAATGCAAGAGGGTGAAGTCAGAGCCTCGAATGGATTAGGGGCTAGCGGCATCAAATGTTTATATGGCGGCGGCAAGGCGGAGCTTATTCATCCCAACGCCAATACGAATCTGATACATACCAGAACCGTCATACCGACCGTGCGGGCAACCATAGAGCCCGGAATCGCTTGGCTGGTGACTTCGGTTTACGGAGAACCGGGCAGCGGTCTCCATCATAACAAGTGGAACGCCGCGCCCATTGCTCGTGTATGGGACGGTGTAATTCTTTCGGGTAATCTTCAACTACAGTAACCATAAAAAAACCACCACATGAACATAAACATTTTTGCTCCCATAAAAACAAAAAAAACCTTGCAACATCAAGGTTTAAAAGCTGGTGGGCCCTGAGGGACTCGAACCCCCGACCAATCGGTTATGAGCCGACCGCTCTAACCAACTGAGCTAAAGGCCCCTAAATTGGGACAAAAAAAATAAAAAGAATTGGTTGCGGGGGCAGGATTTGAACCTGCGGCCTTCGGGTTATGAGCCCGACGAGCTACCGGGCTGCTCCACCCCGCGATAATAACCATTTGTCTGTGTCAACCACTTATTCAAGAAAAGGTGGGGCTGACAGCAACAGAACTAAATATACACTAAAAGAGCATGTAAAGTCAAGGAATATGTCCACTGCTTGTCTAGGCAGCAAGAAGCCATAAACGATGGGGTTTTTTTCATAAAATATACCTAACTCCAAATCGGCCCCTTTTAGATTCATACACTTCCACTTCCTGCGGACTTTCGTATCCATAGATCCACCAGTCCTCTTCCATTCTCTTGGCAAGGCAGCCGGCTTGAAACTTGCTCTTGTATAATTTGGCCCAATACACCCAATTCATGCTTCCTATTCACTCCACTGATTCCATAATGGTGATTCTGTCGTTGTTTGGTTTCTGGTCTTGTTAGGATAACCAATAACACGGAAACAAAATCACGGTTCATCAACCAAAAAAAACTGCAAGGCTCAAAATTCGAACCCTGCAGCACCATCATCATGCAACTCAACTAGCGTTTTCCTGATCAAACGGGATATCTATCTGCTCCTTCAGCAGCACTTCGGCTTCCAGTTCTTGATGATCCCGCAGCTTGTGGGCAATTCTGCTTGCTGCGGAGGCCGCAATGCTTGCCACTAAATCATCCAGAAAGGTATGAACCCGGTTCGTATTAGGCCCGGTCTTGTTATCCAACTTCTCGATTATGCCTATCTTTAACTTGTCCAAGTATCCAAAGGTGGTTAAAGCAATGCTGCCGTAACCAAACAACGAACCCAAAGCCAAGGTTTCATCACAACCAAACAATCCTTCATCCGACTTTATAATGGACAGCAGCGGCTCAGATAATAACCCCTTCTCCGCAAGCACATCCAGTTCTATGCCCACCAGCAGAGCATGCTGCAGTTCTCTCTTCTCCAATACCCTAACTATGCTTTCCATACACATTTCCATCGTCAAAGTGCTATGATAAGGCCGCTGCAATTCAAGTACTATCAATGCAATATCTTCGAGGGTGACCCCGCGCTGAACCAATTTCTCTAAAGCTGCTGCTTTTACTTCATTGCTATGGACGATTTTCTTCAATGAAATTCCACCCTTCTGCCAAGCCATTTCTACATACTGACATGACTTATCGTGACTTATTAATCCTATGTTATAATACTCATTA
>DASWUO010000417.1:0-3412 GCA_036401615.1 Bacilli bacterium
TCAACTAGAAGGATGGTGTTGGCTGCGGAAATGGATTCGGGGTTGGATGCAGGATTGTTATATAACTCTTTAATAGATTCATTTCTATTAGAATCATAATTGCCATAAGTAAATAAATCATATGCGGGTTCGGACAAGGGATAATCTCCTCAAGTGGTCATTTTGCTAGCCTTATTATAGCATGATCATGGCAAAATGGGGTTATTACTCTTTCTTTTTTTTCGTAATAGGAATTTCGGGGGGCTTATGGCGAAGCAATGCCTTAATCACGATAGATTGTGCAATAAAATTAATAAATCTACCCCACCTTTAAGCAAATTAAGCAAGTCTATGCCCTACTGAGGAACGGTTATTCTCCAGTAGAGCATAAAGGTGCAATAACTAATGACATCACGGGTTAGACACAAAAATTATGGCAATATCGTTCTTGAAGTTGGCAACTATGTGCAACAGTACCAAATAAAATAGTTAGCCATTTAGTCTACTCACAATTCTATGTAGCCAGTTCTCCAAACCTGGAGAAGATCGCCAGAGCCGGATCAATAGGTACATTTGCCCGCTGTACATCTTTAGGAATAACAATAGTAGGGGTTAGTCTTGGTTTTTTCCCAGCAAATTGCGGCAGCCATTCTCTCTGGGTCTCCAGCATTTCTGTGACCATCTCACGGATTTCTTTCAAGGAGAGCACCGCGGAGGTGAGTGGATCCATAGCGACAGCGTGAACGACCATTTCCGGGTCCCCGGATTTGGCAGCCAGAACAGCTAAGCGTTGAACGTTGATATTAGTTAAATTTAAAGACATACATTGCGGAGGAAGGTCTCCCACAAGCGTACGGTTTAACCCCGTCCGGTCAGCAAAGATAGGACCTTCTGCGCAGCATTCTGTCGGCAGATTGGAGATCATCCCACTGTTGCGGACATTACCGTTAAATTTGAAGGTCTTTCCAGTTTCCAACGCTTCAATAATGTAGGCGCAATATTCTACACTGCGGGGGGGTAGACTGGTCGGCTCGCCGGCAAGAACGTCCTGTTCTTTATATTTATTGGCGACATATGTACACCAATTATAGTAAGCTCCGGTTTCCCCGCCGAAAGAAGGTTCATCACAATAAAGCTCAAGTGCTTTAGAGCTGCTGCGGAACCATGGGACATACTCTGATAAGTGGCCGGTAGACTCAGTCATGAAATACCCGAAGTGACGGAACACCTCTCCACGGACTTTCTCATTCACATAGAACTCAGGCTGCTCAAATTTCTCACGAAGAGCGGGGTACATATCCTTGCCTTTATGTTCGATTTTTGTAAACCAGCCCATATGATTAATCCCTGCACTGATATAATCGATTTCCGTCTTTGGGATGCCAAGGTAACCGGAAACCAGGTCAAGCGTCGTTTGCACGCCGTGGCAAAGCCCAACAAATTTCACTTTCGTTTCACCAAGGGCCCAACAGATCATGGCCATCGGATTAACATAGTTTAACAAAGTGGCTTGAGGACAAAGCTCTTCCATGTCTTTGGCTACATCCAGAATAACAGGGATGCTTCTTAACGCCCGGAAAATACCGCCTGGCCCAAATGTGTCTCCGATATATTGATCGACCCCATACTTCAGAGGGATCTTGTAATCCAATTCAAACGCGGAAACGCCACCGACTTGAAAGGCGCTTATAACGTAATCCGCCCCTTTCAATGCTTCTCTCCTATCTGTCGTAATAACCACTTTCGATTTCAATCCATTGTCCTTAATCACCTTATCCGCATAGGACTTCACCTGCGATGTCTTGGTTGTGGAAGGAGCCATCAGCACAAATTCAGTTTCCTCCAAGGCTGGAGTTGCCATGATATCCAGCATGAGTGTTTTACAGAATACGACGCTGCCAGCGCCTATGATGGCTACTTTTCTCATTTTCAAAAAACCTCACTTTCAATTGATATGGATCATTTGTTTTTGGTGCCTTGCCATAAAGTAAATATAATCGCGGGCAATCTTCAAATCTTCAAGCGCTTCTTTGGCGATGCAAGGTGCCGGTTTATCACCGCGGACGGCGGCAAGGAAATTGATCGCCTGCTGCCGCATAGCTCCCGTATTAGGCATAATTGGTTGGGTTAAGGTGGGGACAGACTGGCCATTATCACGCATGACCGTCACTTTACCCGCAAGCTGGCGGGCTAGCGGAGCCGGAAGATCTATTCGGATAAATCCTTTTTCGAAGGTGACCAGGATACTTTCATGCCATTCTATGGAAGTAACATAGGTCCCCATCTCCAAAGTGACGCATCTGCCGCTTTCACTTTCTCCCACCATTAGGGTGCCGGAAGGATCCGCAAACGAGAATTTATACGGCTCACCCAACACGAACCGGATGGCATTTACTTGGTGGATATAATAGTTTACAAAAGAGTCATATTGTTTAGCTTGCTCCTCAGTCATACCAACTGGCGACGCCTCCCATTCCGATACACCGGTTGGTTCATCCGTGTAAAGGGGGCGATCCGCTCCCCCGATCCAATCGCCGGGCGGCATGGACACTCGAACATAATTCAACTTGCCAAATTCGCCGGATAATTTCCATTCTTCAATTAATGCCTTGGCGTATTCCATAGCAGGGTCGGATCTTTTATGATACCCCACCATATGCAGAACATTTCTCTCTTCACCGAGCTTTACAAGCTTCTCGCCTTCTTCAACAGAAAGGGTCAACGGTTTTTCAGTAAATACCGGAACGCCCGCCTTCAGAATATCAGGAATCAGGATACTATGACGATGATAAGGTTGGGAGGCCACAACCGCATCCAGCTTTTCATTCTTCAACAGTTCCAAATGATTCGCATAAATGCGCGGTATGCTGTACCGTCGAGCCACTTTCTCCGCCAGCAAAGGGCGGGGCTCGGCAAGAGCAACAATTTCGCATTGGTCATCCAGCATGCCATAATTAAACATATGTGCGTTCTGGCCCATAAAACCGCTGCCTACAAAGCCGATTTTTAGCTTATTCATTGAATTCACCCTTCCGCACCGAAATTTTCAAATAAATAAAGTCCATCTTTACCTGGCGCAACAATGTCTGGATAACCGTTCCCGGTAATATCCTGCACCCAGAAGTAAATGCCGCACCCGGAAGCCCCTGCTTCAACTGTTCCGTAATCAATCACATGTTTTTCAAAGCTGCCCTTCTTTATTTTATAATAGTAAATCCCTACCGGATCGAATGCGCCTGGATCTCCATCATTGTGAGCTCTGTATCTCTTTCCGGATATAAGCTCAAGCTCTCCGTCATTGTCAAGATCGACCAACTGCATATCATGGAATTGTGAGCCGGACATATCAATTTCGTGTTTGATCCAGCTGCGCTGGCCGCCATCATCAACATGTTGTTCATACCAATGCAGCCCATATCCGTGACCCTGGCCG
>DASWUO010000418.1:0-4755 GCA_036401615.1 Bacilli bacterium
GTATAGAAGGCGGGATGAGTACGGGGGAACAAATTATCGTTAGAGGGGTCATGAAACCGATCCCCACTCTTTATAAACCGTTACAAAGTGTAGATATTGATACGAAAGAAGCTTTTACGGCACAAGTAGAACGCTCAGACAGCTGCGCAGTGCCTGCGGCCGGAGTGGTGATGGAGCATGTTGTGGCATGGGAAATCGCCCGTGCCTTTATGGAGAAGTTCGGGGGGGATTCCATTGAGGAAATCCGTGCCAATTTAAATCAATATTTGGCTCAAGTGGAGCGGTACTAATATGTTGGAACTCAAGGTGGATTTAGGAGAGCGCTCGTATCCTATCTATATCGGTGAAGGTATTCTTAAAGATATTGTTTCCTATTTCGCCCAACACAAGATCAGAACAACTTCGCCCTTATTGATTATTTCAGATGATCAAGTGGCTCCTTTATATCTGGAGCAAGTAACAGGCTTGTTGCTGGAGGGAGGTTTTCGGGTTGTACAATCGATTGTTCCCTCAGGTGAGAAATCTAAATCTTTAAGCGTCTTCGAAGAAATCATCACAACAGCTCTGGAAGGCGGATTGGACCGCAACTCAACCGTGATTGCACTTGGAGGCGGGGTTGTTGGTGATCTGGCGGGATTTGTGGCTGCCAGCTTCATGAGAGGCATACGCTTTGTACAAATCCCCACAACCATTCAAGCACATGACAGCAGTGTCGGCGGCAAGGTAGCGGTAAATCACAGCTTAGCCAAGAATATCATTGGCGCTTTTCACCAGCCGGAAATGGTAATTTATGATATTTCCACCTTGCACACTTTGCCTATGAGGGAAGTGAAATCAGGATTAGCTGAATTAGTCAAACAAGGTTTGTTATGGGACGCTGACTTTGTAAACTGGTGTGATGCCCATTCGGACAAGCTGTTGGCTCTGGATTCTGAAGCCTTACAGTACGCGCTATATCAAGGGTGTAGAATAAAAGCAATTGTGGTTTCCCAGGATGAACGGGAAAGTGGTTTGCGGGCTATCTTAAACCTGGGTCACACGATAGGCCATGCTCTAGAGGCGGTTTCCCAATATTCTGAATTGCTGCATGGGGAAGCCATTTCAATAGGGATGGTCGGGGCCGCACGGTTGGCAATAAAATTAGGACATTCCGAGCATATTTATTCCGAGACCAAGCGTTTATTATTGAAGTTTGGACTCCCGACGAGGTTGCCGGCGCATTTGGATATAGATGAAATTATGTCCGCGATGATGCACGATAAGAAGTTTAAAGAAGGCGGCATGGTTTTTATTATTCCTACAGCCATAGGTACGGTGGAAATCAATAAGACGGTTTCAGTCGAGTGGGTTAGAGAAATTATTGAGCAATTAAAAAAGGAGAAATAATTTTATGTGGTTAAGAGGAATTCGCGGAGCCATCACTGTAGAGAATAACAATGCAGTTCAAATACTCGATGCAACTACACAGCTGCTCCATTCGATCGTAGAGGAAAATAACTTTAATCCGGAAGATATTTGCAGTGTCTTTGTAACGGTTACCCAGGACCTTACGGCAACCTTCCCGGCTAGGGCCATACGGCAGATGAATGGTTGGGAATTGGTTCCTTTGATGTGTTCGGTGGAAATCCCGGTAGAGAATAGCTTGCCGCTTTGCATTCGTTTAATGGTTCAGGTGAATACAACCAAAAAGCAAAATGAAATTGTGCATGTTTATCTTAATGAAGCTAAGATCTTACGCCCGGATTTACCTGAGTTATCTAAGTAATGAATCTAGGCTCAGGGAAGTGGTTGAGTGAAGTAATTGGGTGTGTATTGACTCCATACTCATCTTTGGGTATAGTTGAGATAGGTAAGCAGAGTTTAGGCAGTTAGTTGAGATGAGAAGAGTTCAGTACAGTTTATCACTGATAGGCATTATTTTTGTCTTATTGTTGTGACTGTTTCTGTGATATCATTTGATCCCTACTCAATTAACCGCCTCTACTATGCAGTAGAGGTTTTTTATTTTTAGTCGAGGAGAGCTGCCCCATGTATACCCCGGAATTAAAAAAAGTGATTAGTTTAGCCAAGCAGCATAATTTGATTCCAGTAGTTCGCAGCATTATGGCTGATTTGGAGACGCCGATTCGGGTGTTTCAGCATTTTTATGAAGAGCAAAGGTCTTTTCTGCTGGAAAGTGTAGAAGGGGGAGTAAATTGGGCCAGGTATTCGTTTATTGGCACGGATCCCTTTCTGATGTTTAGCGGAAAGAATGGCACTATGCATATAGAATCCAGGGGCAAAATCCGGGTGGTTGTGGATAAGCCAATTGAAATCTTAAAGGATTTGTTGCGCTCCTATTCAAGCCCCTCCCTTCCGGATTTGCCCCGTTTTACCGGGGGGGCTGTTGGTTTCTTTGGTTATGATCTGCTGCAGTATTATGAGTCTCTGCCTAAACATCGTACAGATGACCTGAATATGAACGATTTGCAATTTATGTTTTGTGACCAGATCATTGTTTTCGACCATTTTAAACAACAGATTAAGATTATAGCCAATGTTCACATTCCGGAGAATGCTACAGAAAGCACTATCACAGAGGCTTATAAATCCACATGCCAGAAAATTGATGCTACCATTGAGCGGCTGCACACTGCGGCCCCGAACCCTGTGGTGACATACAATCAAATTCCGGAGGATGTGGAGCTTGGAGAGATCCGTTCGAATATTAGCAAGAAGGAGTATATCGCTAATGTAGAACGAGCCAAAGAATATATTCGTGCCGGGGATATCTTTCAAGTTGTTTTATCCCAACGATTTGAAATTGAAACCAGCATTTCCCCCTTTTACGTGTATCGTCTGCTTCGAACCATGAATCCTTCACCCTATATGTATTATCTCAAAATGGATGATGAAGTTATTGTAGGAACATCGCCTGAGATGCTGGTAAGGGTTGAGGATGGCCGGGTACAAACGGTTCCGATTGCCGGAACAAGGCCAAGAGGAAGAACACCGGAAGAAGATACCGCCTTGGAGAAAGAACTGCTTGCCGACCCCAAAGAGCTTGCAGAGCACTTAATGCTGGTTGATTTAGGGCGCAATGATATTGGCCGGGTGAGCGAATTTGGTTCCGTCAAGTGTGACACTTTTATGGAAATTGAACGTTATTCCCATGTGATGCACATTGTATCGAACGTTTCGGGCAAGCTTAGAGGGGATAAGGATTTTTTTGATGCTTTTATCTCGTGCATGCCTGCAGGGACTGTATCGGGCGCTCCTAAATTACGGGCGATGGAGATCATTGCTGAATTGGAGAATCAAGCCAGGGGGCCTTATGCCGGGGCTATCGGATATCTTGGGTTTTCAGGCAATATGGATACGTGCATCACCATCAGAACTATTATCTTTAAGGGCGGCAAGGCCTATGTTCAAGCTGGAGCGGGAATTGTATGGGATTCGGTGCCGGAGAGCGAATATGAAGAAACCGTCAATAAAGCTAAGGCCTTATTGAAATCCATTCGTATGGCTGAGGCTGTATTTCAATCGCAAGTGAACAAGAAGCTGATCCTGACCAATCAAGATTATTATAATTGAGGTGAATTAAATGTTGGATAATAGGAGCAATACCGTTAAAGCCATTTCGGCCATCATTGCCGGGAAGGATTTAACTCAGGCCCAATCGCGCGAGGTTATGGGTGAAATCATGGACGGTTTGGCAACACCGGCGCAAATCGGCAGCTTGGTAACAGCCCTTCGCATGAAGGGTGAAACCGTTGAGGAAATCACAGGATTTGCTGAAACCATGAGAAGCAAATCCAATCATGTGGTCACCGAGCAGGACAATCTGCTGGACACATGCGGTACAGGCGGTTCAGGCGTTCACAAATTTAATATTTCCACTTCTTCAGCAATCATAGCGGCTGCTTTCGGTGTTAGGGTAGCCAAGCATGGGAACAGGGCCATGTCAGGGGAAACAGGCAGCGCTGATGTTCTGGAGGCTCTGGGAGTCAATATTAATCTAAACAGTGAACAAGCGGCACAATGCCTGGAGAAGATCGGGATTTGTTTTATGTTTGCACAGTTGTACCATCCTTCAATGAAACATGCTGCAGGCCCCCGCAGAGAGTTAGGCATTCGCACCGTATTTAACATGCTGGGGCCTTTGACAAATCCGGCAGGAGCCGACCGTCAAATGATAGGGGTATTTGAACGCAGCAGAACGGAAGTATTAGCGAATGTATTGCACCACCTGAAATTAAAACGGGCCTTAGTGGTTTCAAGCTTTGACGGGCTTGATGAGATCAGCATATCGGCCCCGACCCAGATCTCAGAATTGAAGGAAGGCCAGGTTCAGACGTACGAAGTGACGCCTGATGACTTGGGACTGAGCACTTATTCGCTGAAAGAAATAGCGGGAGGCAATGCCAAAACAAACGCCGAAATTATTCATCGTGTGTTTAGAGGTGAACAAGGGGCCTATCGGGATATTGTATTGGCGAACGCGGGAGCTTGTATTTACCTCACAGATCGTTGCGGGACACTCCCGGAAGGTGTAGTATTAGCAGCAGAAGCTATTGACTCAGGCCGGGCTTATGATAAATTACAGCAGCTTATTCGAATAACAGGAGAGCTTAGCCATGTTTCTTGATAAAATTGTCGCAACCAAGCATAAAGAAGTCCAGCATCTGAAATCCCGGCAAACCATTTCTATAATGGAGAAATCCATTGCGGAGCTGCCTGCATGTTTGGGTTTCGAACAAGCCATTTCCAGTCGGG
>DASWUO010000419.1:0-3043 GCA_036401615.1 Bacilli bacterium
TGTTTCTTGTATTTGACCTATTACAACAAATTGATCATTAATCTTTATTATCATCGGTGTTGTCTTATCCGACAAGTTAGATAAATTATCCGTATCCCCTGCTTTTTTCATCTCGATTCCTTGGGTTATTAAAGTTAAATATTCCCTCCCAAGGGCATTTATCTTATCAAAACTATCCACTTTTTCTTTATCGTTCGGCCCGAAGCCTTCTTTCAGGGTATTGTAGTTGGTTTGTACTGCCTGATAATGCTCCTGTGAATCCTCCAGAAATTCATCCTTCCCATAAGCCAAGTAAGCGCGATCATCTGAAACCAGCAATAAATAATTCTTTTGCAAATTCTGGGTTTGGAAAAGCTCCTCTAAGTTATCTGCCATAAGACGGTCATTTTCAGTTAATTGCTTATAAATATATAAGTCGGCAGAAGCAATCAACAAAGCAAGGGGAAACATAATAATGGCGATCCAGATCATCACTTTCTTGGCTAAACTGCTCTTGCCTAAAACTTTCAATTAATTCACCTCTCTACCTCTCATATTTCCCGCCAACGGATCCAAGGCATTACCGCTCGAACATTTCTTTAACTGTATCCAACAACATCATCGGACTAAAGGGCTTTACAATATAGAGGGAAATTCCTGCCGCATTCGCTATATTCCGATCCTTCTCCAAAGCTTTCGCCGTTAAGAGAATAACAGGTTTATCCCTGTTGGGATTATCCGATTGCCGCAGCCATTGGCATACCTCTACGCCCGTCATTTCAGGCATCATATAATCGAGAATGATTAAGTCAAACACTTGACTCTCGAGTTCCTCCTTGGCTTTGCCCCCATCCTCGGCTTCTGTTAAATCATATCCCTCATCGGCCAAAGTTTCAGACAACAAAAATCGTAATGCAAATTCATCATCAGCCAACAAAATCTTATATCCAGGCATCATCTAGCTCCTTTACAGACCCCATTATACTTTCTCATATTAAAACCAAATATATTATATCACTATTTGGCAGCAATCAGCACGAAATTTGTCGATTTTTATTTCTCATTTATAGAACAAGATGACCCTGCGCAAAGTCCCTGGTTTTTTACAATGATTTTTCGAATGCTTTTCACCAATTTAAGTGCTCCTGAATAGGCTGTTACACCAGAGCAAGGGAGAGAAGGTTATTACGGTGAATGAGAAACTGTTAAAGTATCCGGGAAGCAAATGGACAAAACATGTTGTGCTGTGGAAAGATACTGCTGTTCGCTCTTACTTGCCGGGGACGGATCGCTTTCACAAAAACTCGTTAAGAAAATACCTTGATAAATTTCCCGTTCTGTTTCTCAAGCCAACTCTTGGCGGGGGCGGACGCGGTGTTATCCGAATATCCCGGGTGGGCAAACAATATGTATTAAGAACAGCAGGCAGCAGTAAAGTATGGTTCGATCTCCATCTATTATATAGGGCACTCCAACGAATTATCCAAGGCAGAAGTTACATTGTCCAACAAGGGATTGACCTGATATCCATAGACCAACGTCCCATGGACTTTCGTGTCCTGCTCTTGAAACCGGCAGAACAATGGGAGTTTATCGGTGTCATGGGCAAGCTTGCGGCCAAACATAAATATGTTACGAATCATTGCCGGGGAGGCACCCCGATTAGTTTAAACCATGCCTTGCAGAGAAGTCTTCATCTGCCGTCCGAAAAATGTGCTGAAATCGAAAACAAGCTGCAGGAACTAGCCACTCTTGTAGCGGACCAATTAAACCGGCATTTCCAACACATCCGTGAATTGGGATTGGATGTAGCTATTGATGCGAATCAACAAATTTGGCTGATTGAGGCTAACACCAAGCCGCACTTTCATCTATTTAAAGCACATGAAGATAAGCAATTATTTACTAAAATTAAAGAACAAATTTATAAATTGAGAAAACAGTAATAAAGCGCACCGGTTTTGTGCACCGATGCGCTTCTTGCGAAATATCTTTATAGGCCTTGCTGTAATCGGCGGATGCGTTCATCAATGTCAGGATGGGTGGAGAATAAAAATGTCCAACCGCTCCTATTATTGATCTTCAAGGTTGCCAGCGAAGACTGCCGAGTATCGATCTGGTCTTTATTGCGTTTCAGCGACTGCAGCGCGTGAATCATGCGGTCTTTGCCGGCAAACCTGGCCCCGCCTGCATCAGCATGGTATTCCCTGTGACGGGAGTAAGCAAACACTACAAGACTTCCCAGAATAGAAAACGCGATCTGGAATACAATGATTGCGATAAAGTGGACAATCCCCTGCATCTCCGGTTTAACAAATCGTGCCACCGCGAAAGCAGCGATTCTGGCGAAGAAGACAACAAAGGTATTAACAACTCCTTGCAGCAGAGTCATGGTGACCATGTCTCCATTAGCAATATGGGCTACTTCGTGAGCGATTACGCCTTCAACAGCGGCTTCATCCATCGCATGTAATAAACCTGAGGAGACAGCCACCAAGGATCGTCTCTTTGACGGGCCTGTAGCAAAAGCATTTACTTCAGGCGAATCATAGATTCCTACCTCCGGCATGACGTTAAGCCCAGCATTAACAGACAAACGATGAACCTTTCCTACTAGCTCACTTTCGTAAGCGGATAAACCCTTGCGTGGATCAAGAACACGGACGCCCATCATCATCTTGGCCATCCAGCGGGACATGGCGAGGGAGATAAAGGCTCCCGAGAAGCCCACTATGGCGCTGAAAATAAGTAATTGTGCGAAATTGATATTACCTGTTGCAGCATCAATGTAATTCCAGGCACCTGTTAACGAAAGTACAATCCCAATCGTAATCATCACTAAAATATTGGTGGCAATTAATAAAAAAATTCTTTTCATTTCTATGATCGTCCTCCTTTATGTATAATAGCCTCTCGGCATTCGCCGGGGCAGGCGGGGCAAGGTTTCCTTGAACCACCATTCTTGCTTTCCTCCTGCTTTCGCGGGTGGATTTCCTAATTGCAGTGATGATGAAATATACAGATCAAAAAAGACCTTATGCAAAAATACTACGATCATTAATGA
>DASWUO010000420.1:0-6003 GCA_036401615.1 Bacilli bacterium
GAAGAGGCCTTCAAAGAAGTTTACGCCTGAGTCATGCAGCAGCGATAGACACCTCCAGTAAATCGTGATGGACCGCGATACAGGGGGTGTTTTTCTATAGAATATCAATACCAATAAAAGCTGGGGAGTCGATGACCATGAGTTTTTTCCTGGATAAAATGGAGAGTAAGATCGAATTTTTTGAGGCTTATGATTTTCAGACGCTGGAGAAGAAAATAAATGAGCAAATTGAGAATAATAAAGCTTTGTTGCTTGGTGTATTTTCAATAAGCCATCAGGTCGTTTTTCATCCGGTCCATAATAAGATGTTATACAGCGTGATTGTGCATTTTAAAATATAGCTTATGAGCTAAGGTCTCAATTAGACCCTATTGCAAAATATTACTCCATTATTTTCGATATAAGTTCCTTCTGAGACCTTAAATGGTGCAGGCACCGGAATAACGAGAAGTTTTCTAGCGATAGGTTCCTTTTAGAGACTTATTTGGCCATACCCTCTTAAGCCCCTTTTGCATAGGGTCTTTTTTAAACCTTACGTGCACTCCAACTCCCTTTGCGTCCCTTATCCATCAAATGCTTCCTCAATATTACGGAACTGGTTGCAAAACATTCGATAATACGTCTGTTCAGCTCGCATCAGTTCCTCGTGTGACCCTTTTTCCACAACCTGCCCCTGATCAATCACCATAATTGTATCTGCATCACGAATCGTGTTCAATCGATGGGCAATCATGAAGCTGGTCCGCCCTTTCATGATATGGAGCAGCGCTTCCTGAATGTGGAGCTCGGTACGCGTGTCAATGCTGCTGGTCGCTTCGTCCAGTATAAGGATGGATGGCTTAGCCAGAATAACCCGCGCAATCGCCAAAAGCTGCCTCTGGCCTTGGCTTAAATTCCCTCCGTTTTCGGAGAGCCGGGTTTCATACTGGAGCGGCAGCCGTTGGATAAAAACATCCGCATTCGCCGCCATTGCAGCCTCCCTTACTTCTTCCTCCCCCGCCTCAGGCTTCCCGTACTTGATATTTTCCAGGACCGTCCCTGAAAACAGATACGCATCCTGCAGTACAATTCCGAAGCAGCGCCGCAAGCTATCCCGTGTATATTGCCTGATATCTCGGCCATCGATCATAATTCTGCCGCCTGTTACATCATAAAACCGGGTCACCAGATTGACAATCGTGGTTTTACCGGCACCAGTGGGACCGACCAGCGCTGTGCTGCTTTCCTTGGGCGATTCAAAGCTTACATCCTTCAGAATGGGCACATCCGGGCGGTAACCAAAGCTGACTCCTTCAAAAACAACATGTCCATGAGGGTTGGTTAACTCCA
The DNA here is from genome assembly GCA_036401615.1 of Bacilli bacterium. Taxonomy (GTDB): domain Bacteria; phylum Bacillota; class Bacilli; order Paenibacillales; family DASWUO01; genus DASWUO01. The sequence continues at coordinate 1,330 of DASWUO010000420.1, forward strand.
CAGCATCAGGGGAATCCGCCGTCTCCTCTTGTTCATCGATGACTTCAAAAGCTCTTTCAGCACCAGCCACACCGGATTGCAGAACATTATAGATTTGCGCCATTTCGTTAATGGGCCTGATAAATTGCCGGGAATACCCGATAAAGCTGGCGATCACCCCTACCGTGATATCGCCCTGTACAGCAAGGATACCTCCAACCAGAGCAATGGCTGCGAAGCCGATGTTGTTGATCACATTCAAGAGGGGCATCAGGAGCCCTGACCAAATCTGGGCCTTCAAAGACACTTCATACAGCTTGGCATTAACGGCTTCAAACTGCTCGATCGATTTCTCCTCATGATTAAAGGCTTTAACCAGATGAATGCCTGTAATGGTTTCCTCAATATGGCCATTCATCTTGCCAAGCTGGGATTGCTGCTCCTTAAACATCACACTGGTCCGGTTGGTAATCGTTCGGGCAAGAATATAGACAAGGGGGACTGTAATCAGACCGGCCAAAGTGAGCAGGGGACTTAACACCAGCATCATGATCAGTGAGCCAACAATGGCAATCACACCGGACATAAGCTGAACCGTGGATTGTGAAATCGTATTGCTCACGTTATCTATATCGTTCGAGAGCCTGCTCATCACCTCCCCATGCGGGCGTGAATCGAAGAAACGAAGCGGCAGCTTCTGCAGCTTGCTGAACAAGGAACCGCGCAAATTCATGACAATGCGTTGAGACAAACCAGCCATTAACCACCCTTGCATCAAGGTAAATAGGCTTTCTCCAAGATAAGCGGCAACAAGAACAATAATTACCAGATGGAGCAGCTTGGAGTCGACTTCACCGCCTAAAGCAGACAAAGCATCGATAGCCACACCGATTAGGTAGGGACCCGCCAGAGCAATCGTAGAGTTGAGAACGACAAATATAAATACAAGGGATAACAACTTTCTCTCTCTGCCAAAATAGTGCCACAACCGCCTCATCGTCGATCCGAAGTTTTTCGGTTTTACTGCCGGTTCGCCGCCGCGCCCTCCACCGAAGCCCCCGGGTCTTCCCGGCCCTGCTAGAATAGGGATGTTCTGTTGTAAAGGACTTTGCCCAGTCTGCCGCTGAGGTGAATTTACTTCAGCCATGATCTATCATCTCCTTTCCCACTTGGGATTCGAAGATTTCCTGATAGATTCGGCATTCCTTCATTAAAGATTTATGCGAGCCTACACCAACAACTTCTCCAAGATCCATCACCACAATGGTATCCGCATCGATCACCGAGGTAATTCTTTGGGCAATGATGATGCAGGTAAGGCCATGGGTATAATTTTTTAAAGCTTGTTTAATTTTAGACTCCGCAGCCGTATCCACGGCGCTTGTACAATCATCAAGAATGAGGATTTTCGGTTTGCGGACCAGCGCTCTTGCAATGGAGATCCGCTGTTTCTGGCCCCCGGAGAGATTGACGCCCTTCTGGCCCAGCCTGGATTCATACCCTTCAGGTAAGGCAGAAATAAAATCATGCGCCTCTGCCGTAACTGCAGCTTGTTGGATTTCTTCAAACGAAGCCTGTTCGTTTCCCCAGCGTATATTCTCCATGATGGTTCCGGTAAATAACACACTCTTCTGCGGTACGATGGCAATTTCTTCGCGTAGTCTGGCAGGATTCAAATCCTTGACATCCTTATTATCAATCTTGACGCTGCCTGAAACCGCATCATAGAAGCGTGGAATCAACCCCGCCAAACTGCTCTTTCCAGAGCCTGTAGACCCAATAATGCCCACCGTCTTGCCGGGAGTAAAGGTCAGTGACACATTCTTTAATACCGATGAGTAAGCAGCCCCGGTGTAGGAAAAGCTTACTTTTTCAAAATCAATCTTACCTTGTATATTTAAATGGACCGGTTCATCCACTTTCCAGGTCATCGTGTTGATTTGCGAAAATACCTCTCCAATCCTTGCCGTTGAAGCCCTTGCCCTGACAAACATATTAAACACCATAGAAATGGCCATCAGCGAAAACAGAACTTGGGTCATATAATTAATAAACGCCACAATATGCCCCACAGGCATTTGCCGGGTATCCACCCACAACCCGCCAAGCCAGATGATCACCACAATGCCAAGATTGACCGTTAACATTATCGCAGGGTTAAAAACCACCATGGCACGCATGGCGTGAACTGAACTGGAGCGCTGCTCTTCGTTAGCCAGATTAAACTTATCCACCTCATAGTCATACCGGTTAAAAGCCTTGACGACTCTGACACCGGAAAGATACTCTCTAACAATAAGGTTGATTCGGTCAAGGCTTTGTTGAACCTTCATATAACGGGCAAACCCAATCTTCATATTAAAGGTAACCAGGATCGCTACAATGGGCACCACCACGATCAAGACTACAGCCAAGTCGGGATTAAGCCGCACCGCCATGATCAGGGCCCCGATGCCGAGCATGGGTGCTTTTACAAATATCCTCATCAATCCGTGAAAAAAGTTCTGTACAATCATCACATCGTTCGTCATCCTCGTAATCAGGGAAGCCCTCTCGAACTTATCGATGTTCTCAAAGGACATGGACCCAATTTTGGCAAATAAATCGGAACGCAGCTCGGCTCCAAACTTGTAGGACACTCTACTGGATATGACATTGCGAATTAAAGAAGATACGGCTCCGGAAGCAGTAATGAGCAGCATGAAGACGCCCATCTGCAATACATAATCCAGATCGTTGTAAGCTATCCCCTTATCGATAATATTTGCCAGAATCGTGGGCATCATCAGATCAGCCGCGGTTTCGAACATCAGGAAGAAGATCGCTACGGCAAACCCAATCCAGTATTTGCGGGCATATTTCTTATATGGCATTCTATAACCTCGCATTCGTAATCCCAATGCTCCGAGTATATCACCTTTCTAGGGTGTCAACCACCCGCTCCACTTTATACTACACCTCCCTGATTTTGATGTATGTAACTGCACACTATTGGTTAAGTTTTAAATTATCTGCCCGATCGTATAACTTGTCAATGATGAAAGTTCCTTTCACAAATAAGGTCCCTTTTGAATCTTGCTCCTTTAGGTCTATCATGTTTTCTGGATATAAGGTCCCAAAAGGGCCGTAAGTTTCAAGAATAGCCCTGGTTGAGAAGGTATTCCCGAGAGTAAGCGCCCTTTCGGACCTTGTTGCACGAATTCTTATGAAGTTTTTGATATAAGATCCAAAAAGAAACTTAACGTTCGATTACCGGGTGTATTTTACAAGGATCTATTGAAATCGCTCGTAGGTCCACCTCTGTGAGAACGAAGTTTAGAGCCCCAGGATCTTGTATTTTTGGTGCAATTAGCATCTATTCCGGTCTCTGTTGAGGGTTTTGATGAAATCGGGAAAAGTGGTTGAACAATACTGTTCAACCACTCAATACTGTTCAACCACTTTTTTAGGATATACTTCATTTTCAGCGTTGAATAAAGGTGGCGTCCTTCTTTGCGGTACTATTGTTAAGGATAGCTTCGACTTTAAGAATATAATTACTTTGTCGTATATAGCGGGTTGGATAATTGTAAGATTTGAAGGATACCTTGGTCGAGTCGGATAAACCCGAAACTTTATAGAACGTCGCATCTTCTTTGAAAGCTTGGGATCCATCGTTTGCGTTTAATTTAATTTCAAAGCTATAGTGCCTTAGATAATATCCTGGAAAGTTAATCGACTCGAAAGATACGGCATTCGGGTCTGCAAGACCAGGTCTCATTACAAAATGGGAATCCTCTATCGGAGATATCGGGTCTGCGTCAATCCTTCCAATATTGTTATAATGCCTTACAAAGTAACCGGGGAATCTCGCCGATTCCCAACGAGTAATCGTTGTAGGGAATTGGGCTTTTAAGGCATCCATTTCCGCTTGTGTAATCGGCAATACGCTGTTGTGGCGTGCACCCGAAGGTGCCTGGAAGTCACCGCTGCCATACGCGGTCCAATTGGCTAAATCTGTTGAATGTGAAGCGCCAAAATGGCCGTCAGAATAATAATCGTAATACATGACCCATTTTTGTTGATCGTTCAATTTAAAAGTCGTTGGCCCTTCCGTTCCGCTCGGGGTGATCGGTCCTGTCATATTAGAATACGGTCCGGAAACCGAGTTCGACGTAACGCTGTACAATCGCTTGTAACCGTCTCTTTCATCCTTAAAAATCATTACGTACGTGCCGTCAGGTTTAGGTACGATATCTGCGTCAATAACCGTATATCCCGGATCAAACATAATTTCTGGAGCCGAGAACGTTTGGAAATCAGTTGTGAAAGATTTGTAGATCCGATGATGCCAATTTCCGTCAATCCGGGTCGACCAATAAACCATATAATTGTTGCTAGCCGGGTTATAGATAGCTTGTGGTGCCCAGGCATTATTCGCGTTGGACGGCGTTATCGTCACCAACCGCTCGTTCGTCCAGTTGATTAAATTACTGGAATCCCAAAGCAGAATCGAACGGCTTTCCCAGGAATTTGTAGACAGCAATTGAAACCCGCCGCCTTGCTTACGTAAAATATACGGGTCACGTATGGATTTGTTTCCGATCGTGGCCTTCAAAACAGGTTGTCCGTTATTTAAAACTGACCACTTCAGACCGTCTACGCTGGTGGCGTAAAACAAACATTCACAGTCTGTTTTAAAATAAGCGAACAAAT
>DASWUO010000421.1:0-4199 GCA_036401615.1 Bacilli bacterium
ATCCAACAACCCATCCGATCAATAAAACCTTTTTTCGTCCAAAATGATCGGAAAGATTTCCGGCAATAAGATTCATGGTCGCTTTAGCCATACCGAAACTGATGATAAAGGATAATGTGGCACTCGTCGAAATAAGACCAAACTCTTTTTCCCCAAGCAGAGGAAGTACCGTTCTTTCCAAACCTACCATCGAACCAACGAAAAAATTGAGAATCACAAGTAAAAAGATAAATCGGATATTTTCTTTAAAGCCAAGCTTGAATTCTTGAAGTTCAACCACGAGTAATCACACACCTATGCATTGGGATCTGCCCAACCTTCTAACGAAATGCTCGGCGCATCCTGGATGTGCCCCATATTGAACGCCCTTATTTCATTAAACAGCATAGGGGATTTCGGAACATCGTGTAACATAAATTGAACAAATTCTTCCTCAGTTTTCATTTGTAACGAACGATTATATCTTTTTTCAAAACCAATCGTAGAGGATGGTTTGCCGCTTAAACTTCTACCACAAACGGAACCGGAAAATGCGCCAGGAAATACTTCAAGATGCTCAGGCAGGGACAATAATTTATCAAAAACACTGTGAAAAAGTTGTCGTGCGCCCTCTGCACCATCAACGGCAAGCTCAGTTCTCCCGACATCCCCGACCATAAGCGTATGACCAGTTAGGACAAACCAAGGTTGGTCAGCGCGGCTATGATCCGAAACGACTAGAGAAATATGCTCTGGGGTATGGCCTGGGGTATGAAGAACCATCATAAAGGTATTACCAAGTTCAATAATATCCCCTTCAGTAACAGCATAGAACGGAAAACCGGCTTGAACGCTTTCATGCAAAACATAGGCTGCATTCGTAAGCTCAATGAGTTTTCTGGCACCTGAGATATGGTCTGCATGAATATGGGTATCGATCACATATTTGATCTCCATACCAGCGAGTTTTGCATCTTCCATGTACTTTGGAATATCTTCAAGCATAGGGTCTATGACCGCAGCTTTCCCTCTGCCCCCGCATCCTGCCAAATAGGAAATACCTACTACTGGGGTTTGACGTAAATAGGATCTAAAGATCACGTTGATCATCCTCTCCATATCAATGTTGAGTTTGTTCTATAAATAAATTCCATTCGTGTATTCCGGCCTCGATCCGATCAGCAGAAAATCCGTGATTTCGTAAAAGTTCAACGGCTTGAAATGCATATACGCAATAAGGTCCGCGACAATAGGCAATGATATCTTTTTCAGTTTGCATCATCGATAAATGGTCAATCAATTGCTCGATAGGAATGGATATAGCACCAGAAATATGACCAGCATTATATTCATCTGTTGGTCTTACATCGATTAAAAGAACACTTCCTTCTTTCATCCGCTTATGTGCTTCTTCTAAAGTAACGGCTTCCAATTTATCGTGTTGGTTCATAAAGTTATCTTTAATTTTTTGTACTTCAGCGAACTTCGTTTCGCAAAGAAATCGCATTGAAATAACAAACGCAGCAACCGATTTGTCAGCAAGTTCATAAAAGGCATACGTCCCCTTTTTCTGGACTTTTACTAACTTGGCTTCCAAAAGATGCTGCAGGTGTTGTGATACATTGGCCATACTCATCTCCGAGTAACGAGCTAGAGATTCAACCGATTTTTTGCCTTGGGATAATAAGTCTAATAATTCAAGTCTTTTGGGGCTGGATAATGATTTACCCACGATCGAAAATTGTTGATAAATCGAATCTTTAAAGTCTCTTGCAGAGAGCTTCATACTGATCACCTGTTTCCATATTCAATTGATTAATTGAATAATAAAGCATAAATAAGTCCCTGTCAATAATAAAATAAAACCCTTTGAACCGCGTAACATCAAGTTGTATGCATTGATCCCTCAATCGCGCCCAATTCCTTAGTTTTTAACCGTTGTGGCAATAAATTCTATAGTTCGTTGATGAGCTTGTTCATCTCCGACATAAACAATAATGTCATTTGCTCTAATAATGACGTTAGGTCCTGGAGATATTGTGATATGAGTACCCCTTCGAAGAGCAATGATTGTAGCGCCTGTGCTTTGCCAAAATTTAAGGTCGTTGATGGTTTTACCTACAATTCGGGCATTTTCTGTTACGACTGTCTCAATGGGATTGAAAGGGGTAAGATTGCGCAGCCGATCGGAAAAATTAATAATATCATTCAATACTTCATCAAACTTATGATCGATTTCCTTTTTTTCTTTTAACAAAATAACCAATTCTTGCTTTAAAGAATACACCGATTTCAAATACTGATACTTGTTCGTGTAATCCTGTGCCTCATGCTTTGAGAGGATAAACACTTCCTTTCCTTGGGATACCTCTACAATATTCTTATCTTTCAGCAAGCCTATGGCCTTGCGAATCGTTTCCGGAGAAACATGATAGTGACTGGCCAGCAAAGAACGACCAGAGATTTTACTGTTTACAGGAAATTCCCCGCTAGCAATTCTCTGTGCAAGATCCAGCGCAATCGATTGGTAAATCGACATATCCGACACGAAATACCTCCTGTTTTATTTTCAATTATCACTTACAGAATAATGGTTTTTTGAATGAGATGCAAGAAATTGGACAGGCCCTTGGATTAAACTCACATCCTTCTTGCAACTCATGATAATATTGAAATTGTTAGTTCCCGATAAGTATGATATCATTTTAGAAGAGAATGAACCATGTAGATAAGATTTACCACCATTATATTAAATTAAAGGAGTTTTTTAATGAATATATCTTCATTTCTATTTCCTAAAAAAGATGTAGCCTATATCCATTCTTCATCAACCTTGCGGCAAGCTCTGGAGAAATTGGAAAATCATTATTATACGGCTATACCCATTATAGACAGTGAAGGAAAATATGCAGGCACACTAACAGAAGGTGATATTTTATGGAAAATGAAAAATACAGCGGGATTAGATTTTGACCATATGCATAAGGTATCCATCATTGAAATTAAACAGCATGTTCGCAATCATCCCGTTTCAATTAACGCACATATGGAAGATATGCTTGCTCTTGCAGCCGATCAAAATTTTGTGCCCGTCATAGATGATGAAGGTATTTTCATAGGAATTATTCGCCGAAAAGATGTGATTGAATACTATATGAAAAATATAACGGATTAAATTTACAAGGTATTCTATATACTGAAACCAAATAATAACATGTCGCTTTAAAGGAGGAGTCTGTCACCAAGGCTCCTCCTTGCTTATTTTGCAAATTTTCAGAATTAGGAGTGAAAAGATGACTTTAAACGTCCAAAGCAACCCAATATACAGCTTATATATATGCAGCTCCTGGAATCACGAAAATTACTACGATAAATTAAGGCATTTGTTAAGTGCCGCAAAAGATTTTCAATTCACTTGTCATTTTTTTGAAATAGATGGTCAGATAGATGGCTTATTACAGAATGACAGGCAGCTGTATGAAACCATCCGAAAGAAAATGAAATATTGTGACATAGTGATCTTATTGTGTGGGGTTTATCCTATATACAGCAAGTGGTTAAACAAAGAAATCATCTTAAGTAAGAATGAATTACACAAACCGCTTCTCGCCATAGAAATTCTGGAAGGCAAAAAAACCTCCTTAATTGTTAAACAAAATGCAGACCGTATCGTTGGTTGGAACATTGAATCCATTGTGGATGCTATAAGAGAACTCGTATAATGCCTCTGCGCTTAAGTTTACATCACTCGTGTTTCATTCCCTGCACTAAAGGTTAAGTAAGTTCATATGCCTCAATGGGGAGGTTAGACACACGATAAATCACAAATCTTAGGAGGAATCAGCGTGACTGTTCATACAAAGGTTTATACAGTAGGCAACATTGTGGAGGCTCGCAAGAAAATTGAAGAGCTTGAGCGACAAGGTTATTTGGAAGAAAACATCTACGTCCTTACGCATGATAAAGAAAGAACCGCACAAGTCACTGAACAAACAGACGGTCATAAGATAGGGGTTGCGGAAGAAGGTATTATAACTGCAACCACTAATCTATTTCGTTCCACTGGTGACGAATTGCGTGCCAAGCTAAGAGCCATGGGTGTATCCAAAGAGCGTGCAGAGCAGCTGGAAGCAGAAATGGATCAAGGCAGAATCGTCATTCTGGCCTCGAATGGCAGCGGTATCCCTTATGAGGGAGATCAGTTTGATGAGAATATTACC
>DASWUO010000422.1:0-1559 GCA_036401615.1 Bacilli bacterium
GAGAAATCAGGCTCATTAATCCGGTTGGCTTGCTACTTGGGTTATGCCGGCGTGAGCGCCTTCAGTGATGAAACACTGGGGCTGTTGAATGAACTGGCCAAGGATATAGGCGTAATCGCCCAGATTGAAAATGATTTAAAGGATCTTCTCAGGTTCGACGTGAAGAATGATTTATTGAACAAGAAACGCACCCTGCCGGTTTTCTATATGTTAGCTATTGACGATGAAGAATTCCTTATTATCAAACAATACTATGATGGCGTTTTATCAAGGGATGAGCTGTTAAAGTTGAAACGGGAATGTATGCAATATTTTCAGGATTCAGGTTGTATTGAATATTCCCGTATCATCCAAACCTTATACATAAACCATGCAGAGGAAATCTTCAATTCCTTAGAGACCTTTGCTCCCTGGAACGAGAGATTCAAAGAAATCACCTTCGGCAGGCAGGAAGCAAAATAAATTTTAAATATCCAAGAAGGCTGCTGCATTTCTTTAAAGTTTTTCAGAGAGGGGTATAAAAGTTTTGCGTGACATACACCTTATAACTTCCTCCGAAGGCTACCCCGACACCGAGCCTCTGAATATCAGAGAGAATGTTATGGCGGTGGCCTTCTGAATTCATCCAGCCCTCGTGGGCGTAAATCGCGCTCCGCGCACCTGCGAAGATATTCTCGGCGGCTTTGCTGTATTTGATCCCGTCTGCGGTCATTCGATCGAACGGGGAATCTCCGTCTAAATTCAAATGAGCGAAATAATTCCGATTCATCATGTCTTGACTGTGTTTCCTGGCTGTATTGGCAATGGCATCATTCCAGATAAAAGGTTTTAACCCGAAGCGAACTCGTAATGAATTGGTGATATCAAAGTTTTGCCGTTCGAAGCTTATTCTTAGTTGCTCACTTGGTACACCAAAATAACCTAATAAGCTTTCTTCGACTTTTTTATCAATGATCTGAACAGCGGTTACCGTATCATTTTTGTGATTATCATAAAAAATAGTGGCATAGGAGCCGTCCAATAGATAGGTTCCGTGTTCTTTGCCAACGCCCGTGCCGGCATCAAGACTGAATAATGTATTCTCCTTGAGAATCGAAACTAAAGGGTTACTTCCATAAGCATTGGTCACGTCTGCTTTGGCAGAGCCTATTCTGATTCCTTCTTTGGATACCCATGTATTCGAATTTGTATAGAGGGCGACAACCTTGCCTGATAGGATTCCCACTTGAACGTATTTGGCATAATCCTGATTATAAACGTACCAAGTGAAGCCGTACTCACTAAGATCCTTGCGGCCCGGTGCCCCTAATTGTTCAATAACTTTACTTTCGGAGTCTCCCATGGCAATGTTCTGAAAGGAAAATTCCTGATTTGAGTTCTGGGCCAAAATTTCTGTAAATCCTGAATTTTTAACAGTCATTATAGTGACAGTTCGTGAAGTTCCATCCCAAGCGACACTAGCGCCCAAAGCTTCACTTACAAATTTAAGAGGGACGAAGGTATAACCCAAGACGATGCTTGGTGCAACTCTTAACTGAATGGCCGTATTGTTAACCGAC
>DASWUO010000423.1:0-5299 GCA_036401615.1 Bacilli bacterium
CAGCCTTGCTGCGGTCGTATACCTCGATCTCATCGGCACGTTCCCTAAGGATCTCCATCCCCACAATCGTGGAACCATATTCAGCCAAGATGAGATCATCATCGATAAATTCTTTATCTACTCTTGATAACAGCAAGGTGCCAACTCTGTCGCCACCGCCAATAATCGGGACTACCGTAATATACTTATGCTCCAATATGCGATGAAGTTGGTAGGTTAATGAGACAAAGGGGCTTTGGGCATCCTGGTTGGAAGTAGTTTCTTCAATTTTCATAAGCAGATGATTATAATCAGCCGGAAATCTCTGGTCCTCCAGCACCATTCTGTGCAACTCGGGCGATTGGAATGAATCGGATACAGCTGATCCCAGAATTTTGCCCTTTCGGCTCACCACGTAGACATTAGCTTCAATCGTTTCTTGAAGCACTTCGGACATCTCCCTGAAATTCACAGCTTGGCCTGCAGCTTTCTGCAACAATCGGTTTAAAGTTCTTGTCTTTGTTAATAAAGTCATCCACTTGCCCCCTAAACATCACTTGCATCTATTTATTACAAAATATACTGGCTAAGGTCACGGTCTTTCACAATTTCATTTAATTTCTCCCTGACATACTCCGGTGTAATCATCATGGAATCCAAAGTGATTTCGGGAGCCTCAAACGAAAGGTCTTCCAGAAGCTTTTCCAGTATCGTATGCAGTCTTCTTGCCCCAATATTTTCCGTGTTTTGATTGACTTCAGCAGCCAGACGGGCGATCTCTCTTATGGCCTCATCGGAAAAATCAATTTTGATTCCTTCCGTTTCCAGTAAGGCGGTATATTGTTTGATTAAGGCATTCTTCGGTTCCGTCAGAATCAATACAAAATCCTCTAAGGTGAGGTTACTCAACTCAACCCGAATAGGGAACCTGCCTTGCAATTCAGGAATTAGATCCGATGGTTTGGCCATATGAAAAGCTCCGGCTGCAATAAATAAAACATAGTCTGTTTTTACCGGGCCATATTTGGTCATGATGGTAGACCCTTCAACGATCGGAAGAATATCGCGCTGCACGCCTTCCCTTGAGATGTCCGGTCCAGAGCCCCTGCTGGAGCTGGCAATTTTATCAATTTCGTCAATGAAGATCATCCCTGATTGTTCGGCTCTCCTAACCGATTCTTGTATTACTTCGTCCATATCTATGAGTTTCTGCGCTTCTTCGTGAACTAATACTTTCCTTGCTTCTTTAATCGGCAGCTTACGTTTCTTGGTCTTCTTCGGCATAAGGTTTCCGAAAAGTTCCTGCATATTTACACCAATTTGTTCATTTCCCTGACCGGAAAACATCTCAAACATGGAAGGGTTGCTGTCTTCTACTTCAATTTCTATGATTTCTTCTTCCAAAAGTCCTTTATAGAGCTTTTCTTTGGCTTGTTCTCTTTGCTCCAGAACAGATTGGTTCTTCTCCGGTTCTTCATCGGAAGATGTCGGGGATTGCCCGCCAAATATCATTTCCAACGGATTCCGGTGATTTTGCGGCTTAGCTGCGGATGGAACCAGGATACTAATGATTCTCTCATTGGCTAACTGTTCTGCCTTCTCTTTCACCACTTCAGTCTTTTCCGATTTGACCATTCGTATCGCCGTTTCTACCAAATCCCGCACCATGGATTCCACATCCCGACCCACATACCCAATTTCCGTAAATTTGGTTGCTTCTACTTTAACGAAAGGCGCATTGACCAGTTTAGCGAGTCTTCGGGCTATTTCCGTTTTACCCACCCCCGTTGGACCAATTAGCAATATATTTTTAGGAGCTATTTCATCACGCATGGATTCTTCCAGCATGTTGCGGCGATAGCGGTTTCGTAAGGCCACAGCAACGGATTTCTTGGCGTTCTTCTGTCCAACAATGTATTTGTCCAATTCTGCGACGATTTGTTTGGGAGTAAGTGAATTTTTTATCAACTCTAGCCCTCCTAAAAGGTTTTTCGAATAAAAATAGTTATATTTCTTCCACGATAATGTGGTTGTTGGTGAAAACACAAATTTCCGAGGCGATTTGTAAAGAAGCAAAGACGATGTCTTTGGCTTCCATGTGATGGGCATGCTGTTTCAGCGCTTTTCCCGCCGCTAAAGCAAAACTGCCTCCAGAACCAATCGCTACAATCTCATCATCAGGTTCAATAATTTCCCCGTTCCCTGATATTAGCAGAAGTCCGGATACATCCATAACGATCATCATCGCTTCCAATCTGCGCAGTATACGATCCGAACGCCATTCCTTGGCCAACTCCACTGCTGCCCTCTGCAAGTTTCCTTGGTGCTCTTCCAACTTGCCTTCGAATTTTTCAAATAACGTAATCGCATCGGCAACTGAGCCGGCAAATCCAGCAATAACTTTACCTTTGTATAACCTTCTGACTTTCTTGGCTGTATTCTTCATGATCATGCTGTTGCCAAAAGTAACCTGTCCGTCCCCGGCTATGGCTCCTTTGCCCTGATGCCTGACAGCTAAGATGGTAGTTGCGTGAAACGTTTGTTCCATTGTGTTGAACCCTCCTCTTCCTTGGGTTATTTAAGCTCTGGGATGCGCCCGATTGTAGATGGATTGCAGATGATCCCTTGTTACATGCGTATATATTTGTGTTGTGGAAATATTTACATGACCCAGCAGCTCTTGTACTGTTCTTAAATCTGCACCGGCCTCCAGCAAATGTGTAGCGAAAGTATGGCGGAGGGTATGGGGGCTAATATTACGGCTTTGGGATATCTGTTTAACATATTTATCAATAATCCGTCTGACACTGCGGTCTGAAAGCCTTGTACCGTTATAGTTCAATAATAAGGCTTGGTCATTTACATCCCGCGCAAGCTTGTTCCGCCCAATGGCCAAATAGTTTTGTATAGCTTGGATGGAGTGGTCCCCGAGCGGAACATACCGTTCCTTCGCGCCTTTACCGAAAACAAGAGCAATGCCAAGATACAGATCTACAGATTGAAGATCCAACTGTACCAACTCGCTCACTCGCATACCGCTGGCATAAAGAATTTCTATGATGGCAAGATCCCTGGACCCCAAAGGCGTCTTGTTGTCTGGAGCTTGAAGCAAGGCTTGCATTTCTTCCATATACATAAAATTGGGCAATTTTTTATCCTGTTTGATTGTCTTGATATAACTGAAAGGGCTGGAGGCAATGACTTCTTCACGCAATAAAAATAAATAAAAAGACCTTAACGCTGACAGTTTGCGGGAGACACTTTTTCTGGCATATTCTTTAGCATTCAGTTCGGCTAAGAAAGTGCGCACCAACAAATAAGTCACCTCGGCAAACCTCCCGACAGTTTGGTTTTGAAGAAACTCGTTAAACTGTTGAAGATCTCTGGTGTAGTTATTAATTGTATGTCCTGAAGCGTTCTTTTCAATCATAAGGTACTGCACAAACTGTTCAATAAGTGAATCATTATCCACTATATGCCACCTCGTTAAAAACATCCTAATCGTACCATAGGATAGCTTTTACTTACAAGCTGAATTGTGTATAATTGTTGAAAAATTCTGAATCTTTTCAATAGCCCGGTTGGCGATCATTTCGTTTTTAAGTTTCTTGTTACGAATCTTCTGATCCATCGCAGGAAATAGTCCAAAATTGGCATTCATCGGTTGAAAATGGGTAAAGTCTGCTGTTGTGATATAGTTCGCCATACTGCCCATCGTGGTATCAAGGGGGAGCGTGATACATGCTTCACCCTTAGCCTGCCTAGCAGCATTGATGCCCGCTATCAGTCCTGACGCAGCAGATTCTACATAACCTTCCACACCGGTCATCTGCCCGGCAAAGAACAAATCCGGCCTTTTCTTGAACTGGTAAGTCGGATCAAGCAATTTCGGCGAGTTGATAAAGGTGTTTCGATGCATAACCCCGTAGCGAATGATTTCGGCATTCTCCAAGCCGGGAATTAAAGAAAACACTCGTTTCTGCTCAGCCCATTTCAAATGGGTTTGAAAGCCCACCAAGTTATACAGCGTTCCTGCAGCATTATCCTGCCTAAGCTGTACCACAGCAAAGGGAAGTTTACCTGTATGCGGATTGATAAGGCCGACCGGCTTCATGGGTCCAAAAAGCGCCGTTTGTTTGCCCCGCTTCGCCATGACTTCAATGGGCATACAGCCTTCAAAATAAATTTCTTTTTCAAAATCTTTCACAGCGGCAATTTCGGCCGACACCAGGGCATCGTGAAATATATCAAATTCTTCTTCCGTCATAGGGCAATTCAGATAGGCTGCCTCACCTTTGTCATAACGGGAAGCTAAATAGACTTTGCCCATATCGATCGAATCTTTCTCTACAATGGGGGCTGCCGCATCATAAAAGTAAAGATATTCTTCACCCATTAACTCCTTCAAATGTTCTGCAAGCTCGGGCGAGGTTAGGGGTCCTGTTGCCACGACTGTAATCCCTTCAGGCAGCTTGGTCAGTTCCTCGTTACGCACATCAACCAACGGGTGATTTCTAAGGGTTGAAGTGATTTCACCCGAAAATCCGTCCCGATCAACAGCCAATGCACCGCCGGCAGGGACTGAATTGCGATCTGCACAGCCAATGATGAGAGAATTCAAGATTCTCATCTCTTCCTTTAACACGCCTACAGCATTGGATAATCCATTGGACCGCAATGAATTGCTGCAAACCAATTCCGCAAACTTGTCCGTATGGTGCGCCGGCGTTTGTCTAACCGGACGCATTTCATATAAGGCCACCTGCACTCCAAGGCTGGCAATCTGCCATGCTGCCTCACTGCCTGCCAAGCCTGCTCCTATGACCGTTACCTTAGGAATTTCAGCCATAGTTAGTCCTCCTTGGAATCCGTAATTTCCTCTTTATAATCACATTGAACACAATTGATAAAAGTACCGTTCTTATTCGTCTTCTCCACAACCAGCGATTGACATGTTGGACATGGTGTACTTACAGGCTTATCCCAGGAAACAAAATCACAAACCGGATACTTATCGCATCCAAAAAAGATACGCCCTTTTTTGCTTCGCCGTTCAACAATCTTTCCTTCCTTACACGTAGGACAGGTCACCCCGGTGTCCTTCACGATCGGCTTCGTATTACGGCAGTCCGGAAACCCGGAACAAGCAAGGAACTTGCCGAATCTGCCCATTTTATAAACCAAATGCAAACCGCACTTCTCACAAATCTCATCGGAAACTTCATCTTGAATTTCAATTTCCTTCATTTCTTCCTCGGCAAATTCCAACCGTTTAGCAAAGGACTCGTAGAATTCCGCTAATACTTTAACCCAATCTTCC
>DASWUO010000424.1:0-3708 GCA_036401615.1 Bacilli bacterium
AATTGTTGTATTTCATCACTTAACATCGCTTCGATAAATTTAAAGCCGCCTTCTTTATTCTTGGCATGAATCGGAACGGACGCAAATGCTGCTCCGATGGTAATGTTAGCCGCCTTGCCGCCATCCGAAAGGGGCAATGCACCCATACCGCAATCCATTTTCAAATCCTTACAAAGACTTATCATCCAGGGGCCTTCAGCCCAAATCCCGATTTGGCCTTTATTAACCGGATCCCAATAAGCTCCTTCTCCTGCATTAGCCATTGCGCCTTTAGGGGCAAATTGGTTTAATTCTCGCATAAATTGGAAAGCTTCTACGTTTTTCTCGCTGTTGAAGATCGGGTTATTCGCATCGTCTACAAAACCGCCGCCATTAATAAGCGGTAAAATACCAGCGGCGCGGAGGTAACCTCCGTTATTCGGACCGGAATAAAATAAACTGCCCCAAAATTTTCCTTTACCCGCAGCAGTAATTATCTTGGACATTGCAAGTAATTCATCCCAAGTAGTTGGTCCTTTTTCCGGATCAAGACCAGCTTCTTTAAAGAGTGCCTTGTTCCAAAATAAAACAGATACACCGGGTTGGAAAGCTACTCCATAAATTTTTCCGTTATACTCCATCGGTTT
Organism: Bacilli bacterium; assembly: GCA_036401615.1. GTDB lineage: Bacteria > Bacillota > Bacilli > Paenibacillales > DASWUO01 > DASWUO01. The sequence goes on from DASWUO010000424.1 coordinate 627, forward strand.
CCATGCGCCTTCTACAACTTCGTCACGAACCTTCTTTTCCAACCAATCCGGGAACGGCTCAAGCAGACCTTGTGCAGCATAGCCTGGGGACTGTGTCTCTCCCGTGATTACATCTGGCGTTTGTTTCGCAATAAAAGCTGCTGTTTGCTTCTGCACTAATGGTTCCGACCATCCCCAATCCTCTTGTTTGAGGTTGTAGCCTTGATCAGCCAATATTTTGTTGGCTGCCGCAGAGATCTTCAATGGAGCTAATTGATCCGCTTTAGTTATGTTGTCTTTATCCACTTCTGCTTGGCGAAGTTTGATCTGGTCGTCCACATCGCCTGTACCGGCAACGTTGTCTGCACCATTAACGTTAATTACGACATCTACAATTTTCTCCGGTGTAGGTTCGCTTGCTGCAGGTTCGCTTGTTGCAACATCGTTGGTTGTACCGTCGTTTGCTGCACCTTCGTTATTCGTTTTGTTGTTGCTTGAACAAGCCGCCATTGTAAAGATCATGATGATTGCCAACAATAACACCGTAAGTTTCTTAACTGCCATATGTAACTGCCCCTCTCAAATTTAAATGATTACATATTTATTATATTTGATATTTGTAATATATACAATAGTTCTTTTAATATTTATTTTTATTATTTTTTTAGTTTTTTCATCCTTTTAATCCTGTATTTGCCAACCCTTGGACAATGAATCTTTGGAAGAAGAAGAAAATTAGTATCATCGGGAGTGTAACTCCTAGTCCCAGCGTAATCATCATTGGATAATTGATTATACCAGTCGGGTTTGCCGCAAGGGACGACAAACGCGAAATCGCTGAAGGAAGCGTCTGTAGATCATCGTTAGTTGTAAAGAAGAACGGCGTCTGCCAATCATTCCATACGACTTGGGATGTAGTAATGGCTATAAAGGCCAGTATTGGCAGCTGCAGAGGCATCAAAATTTGAAAAATTAACCTGAACGTACCTGATCCGTCGATTTTTGCCGCTTCATCCAGCTCATAAGGGACTTTTTCCAACGATTGCTTGACAAGAAATGTCCCCAGAATATTAATAGCAGGGCCTCCTATTAAATAAACCCACCATGTATCCAGAATCCCTTTGCCGCCGGTAAATATACTATTGCCGCCAGCAAAAGGCCATCTCGCATATTCGATAAAGGTAGGAATGATTGCCACAATCGGCGGCACCATTTGTGTTGCCAATAAAATAAGGAATAACGTATCCCGGCCCTTAAACCGCAAACCGGAAAATACATACCCTCCCAAAAACGCCGTTAAGACCGCCCATACCACACTAAAGCTCGTACGCAATACAGAATTCAAGAAATACATTTGAACAGTTTTATCACTTGAAAAGCCGATTAACACCAAAAAGTTATCAAATGTGGGATTCTGGGCGATCGGAAAAAGTCCAAGCACTGTGCTGGCATATTCCTGCTTCGTCATCAAGCCTGCCAGAACCATGAAAACGATCGGGTAGACCAGAAAGAGCCCCCCTACAAGAAGCACGCTGTGACCGAACAAATTCAACGGCTGAAATTGTTTAGCTGCAAATCCGGCACTTTTCATACATGCTTCCTCCTCTTCGCCTTCTTAAGGTCATTCCGTTCACTCTCTGTAGCATATCTGAAATAGAAGATCGTAAAGATAAATACTACAGCAGCTAAAATCACTGAGGAGGCACCCGCCATCCCCAAGTTAAAGTCAAAAAATCCATCACGCAAAATGCGGAAAACAAGCACTTCGGTTTGACCATACGGTCCCCCGTTCGTGATAAATATGACCTGTTCATAAATTTGTACGGCTCCGATCAACCCGGTTATAACGACAAATGTTGCAATAGGCTTAACTCCGGGCAATGTAACATTCCAAAATTTCTGCCAGCGGTTGGCTCCGTCTATATCTGCAGCCTCATACATTACCGGATCTACAGACTGCAGTCCGGCTAACCAAATTAAAGCCGTGCCGCCTATCCCCTTCCACACGGAATAAATGACAATCCAAAATACGCCCCACCACATCGAATATTGCCATAGGATGGGTTCCAAGCCAAATCCCTTCAGAATATTATTGATCACACCATTATTGATATCCAGAAAAATTTTAAATATTTGCGTTGTGGCAACAACAGAAGTTACGACCGGAATATACCATAGGGTTCTGTAAATCCCCCTTCCAAACAGTGGTAAATTCATGAGCAGCGCCGCTAAAAAGCCCCCAATTATCGTTGTTCCGGTTACCAGAAAACCGATCCAAACAGCTCTCCACAGGGCCATATAATAAACGGGATCACGAAAAAACCGAATATAATTATCAAACCAAACGAACTTGGGCGCCCCCGATACACCCATCCATTCAAAGAATCCCAGAAAGAACCCGAATAACGTGGGAAACCCTGCAATGACCAACCACCACAGCACCATGGGACCCAGAATAATCGTTGCTACCACCGCATCCTTGTGATTGTTGTAAAATTTTGTCCAACCGGTTGGTCTTTTGTATAAATCTTTCTGCTGTAGTGCAGCACCGTTAATATGCGTCACTTTACTTGCCATACTTCATCCTCCTAAACTAGATGCCCTGCCGGGCCAATCATGGTGATCATTTTGCAAACACTTTCATCAAAATTAACATATTACCGACTCCTAAGAGTTATCACATATTATCACATATAGTTTTTTCAAAATTTATTGCGGGCTTACCCTGCCTGTTGTTTGTCTGACAATCATTTCGGGTGTTAAAACAACTTTTCGGTATTTGATTCCAACCCGGTTTCCGCTTTCCACCACCTCAATCAACATCCTTGCCGCTTCCCGCCCCATTTGATCTTCCGATTGTGAGATATGGGTAAACATGCTTGCATCATACTCTGCGGCGGGATCGTCGAAGGTAACGATGGATATATCCCCGGGAATGCGCAGCCCTAATTTTTGGGCAATACGAAACACCAACAATCCAAGCTTTCCATTAGATGTAATATAGGCAGTGGCCATGCGGTTTTTAATATAACGAAATAACGGGTGATCCTCTTGAATATCCTGATAATCTACCGTAAAATCCGTCAGAATTAAGGCAGGGTTA
>DASWUO010000425.1:0-2362 GCA_036401615.1 Bacilli bacterium
GCCTTTTTCCTGACCTTTTGGTTGTGGCAGCCTCTTCATTTCCTATTCAGGCTGTTAAAACCGGATTATTTTAATCCTTGATTATAACACGCTATAATTCAACGAATTTTTGGAATAGGGCCTTCTCCACTTGCTCGGGAACCAGATCGCTGACAGGGCCCTGAAACTTGGCGATTTCCTTAACAATGCTTGAGCTTAAATAAGAATATTGCGGATTTGAAGTCATAAACAGGGTTTCAATGTCCCCGCCAATTTTACGGTTCATGGAAGCCAACTGCAGCTCGTATTCATAATCAGATACGGACCTTAACGCCCGAACAATGACTTGGGCATTCTTCGTTTTCATATAGCGGATTAACAGGTCCCTGAAGCTGTCTATCTGGACATTAGGCAAGTCCGCGGTTACTTGGATGAGTAGATCTTTACGTTCCTCTACCGTAAATAAAGAGTCCTTGCTGGTATTGTTCAGCACAGCTACGATTAATTTATCGAATATCTTTGAAGCCCTGTGAATAATATCCAGATGCCCTAAGGTAACCGGATCGAAACTTCCCGGGTAAACGGCAATTCTGACACCACGCCCCTCTTCACCCATTACACTTCAGCTCCTTCTTCGTAATCACTTTTTTCCAACGCTGCCTTGCGGTAAATCGTTATTGCGGTATCCCCATAAACAACGTATTTATCTTTTATCAATTGGCCTATTGGGTCGCTATACTTATGGGTTGCATCGTGCTCAAGTACTATAATAGCATCCGTCGCAAACAAATCAGGCGATTGCATTTGAAGCAGCAGCTCTTCCATGTAAGTCAGTTTATAAGGCGGATCAAGAAAAATTAAATTGAACTTCAAACTGCGTTTGGCTAGAGCTTTAACAGCTTTGGATGCTTCGTTGCGGTAAACTTCGGCCTTCTCGCTTAGTCCTGTGATTTGCAAGTTTTGCCTGATGACATCCATGCAATTCCGTTCCATATCAATAAAGATCCCTTTCTCCATCCCCCTGCTTAAAGCCTCAATCCCGAGGGCCCCGGTGCCTGCGAAGAGATCAATAACATGTCCGCCTTGAAAATAAGGGCCAATCATACTGAATATCGCTTCTTTTACCTTATCGGTGGTGGGTCTGGTTCCCTTACCCGGCACAGGATGAAGCGATCTTCCTTTGGCTGTGCCTGAAATCACTCTCACTGGAAATTCCACCGTTCATCTGGAATGACTAAAGTTTAGACTTGTTTTAACATGGTTTTAAACACTTGGTTGATATCGTATCATATTCTTGTCTTAATTTCATGTGCCTATGTATATTTCCCATTAGAAAGGTAATGCTTAACATATCGACATAATAGAATGTCGTAGACAACCGTGAAGGCTTACGTTTCCCCATAAGTTCTTCATCCGGTTTCTCCTCTCCCATGAGGGGGTCGCGCGAGCGGCCCTCAATTTTTGTTGTTTCATTTGCGGCTTTGGTTGGTGTTGATACTTTCTTTCCATAAAAGGAAATAGACCGCCCTAGGACAAGGATTCGGTCTATTTCTCGGCTTAAAACCTTTTTCGAAGCCACCGCCCTTAAAAGCGGCTGCTGTGCTTGGAGTCGGTTACTGCCGAATCCATATTTATATTTATTATAAACTTATTAATTTATACATGCAATATCAAAAGCATTAAAGTAGAGATTATGCATTTAGGACATAATAATAACCTATTCGTTTACTAGGTGGTGAGAACATTGGCGAAAAAAGAGAAGGCTGAACCCACAATTGCTCCGGGAATGAACACACACGATGAGCTTGAGAAGAAAGCCGCAGCAAATGAAGTGAAGAAAGGCGAATTCACTCCAGTGACTCGGTTATTCTTAGACCGTACTCCGGAAGATTAGACAATTTCAATTAAAGACATTAACTATTATGATAATTAACTATCGGAACATCCCCCACAGCTTGATTAAATGAAACGTGTTGTTAGGGTTAATTTTCTGCTCTATGGTAAAGTTAATGATTCTCTGTGCTTCCGCATCCGATAAACTCTCGCCAAGAACCTTAGATACCCGTTCCACCAATTTCTTTACGGTTAACCGATTTTGCAAGTCCGTCTTGGTAATTCCGTCCAAAAGGGATTTAATCCGCTCTTTCACAGCTTCATTCTTCATTTTATGTTTTACACGTTCAACCAGTTCACTGCTGATTCCATATTGTTGATAACCCATAGTAGGCACCTCCATAAATTGACATTCTTTATTATATGGGAAATCAGAAGCATTTAGTCCAACAAATCACCCTGCAAGGCCTCTTCTTGCATTAAATATTGCCTTAGAGGGAGATACTGAACCGCTGTCCAGAAATCACGCCGAACACTAAGATCAGCCGCA
>DASWUO010000426.1:0-13605 GCA_036401615.1 Bacilli bacterium
AACGCGGGTAGTCCCGGGACGACTTCCGTATTGGTTTATGGGGGTATTATCTTAATTCCAGAAGCGTTAAGCGGGTTGAACAGTTTTCGAAGATTTATGAAAAGTTTCAATCTTTGGATTTAGGAGGGCATGCTTTTCCTGTTCCCCTGCGATCCGATTATTCTTACCGCAGCACTTGGGGGGCGGGTCGGGGTTGGGGTGGATTTCGTATTCACGAAGGCACCGATATCTTCGCGGATTATGGTGTGCCGGTGCGAAGCACTTGTTACGGGGTCATTGAAACGATGGGCTGGAACCGGTTTGGCGGTTGGCGTGTGGGCATACGCAGCATCAGCAACATGTACCATTATTACGCCCATTTGTCGGGATTTAATAAGAAGGTAGTCCCGGGAGATGTTGTCCAACCGGGCGAAGTCATAGGCTGGATCGGCAGCTCCGGCTACGGCAAACCGGGTACTTCCGGGAAATTCCCGCCGCATTTACATTACGGGATGTACCGGGACAGCGGATTGCTGGAATGGTCGTTTGATCCGTATCCCTTCTTGAGAAGATGGGAGCAGGAGGAAAGAAGGAAGTGATTGTTTTATTAAAAAGGTTACTCTAACGCTGCTTCTTCATCATCTTCAGGTTGATCAGGGGCACTATTAAAATTGGGAAGCGAAATGTTTGGCGGTAAAGCAGCGGAGTCACCAAGCGGTTTTCCTTTGTTGTCGAAGTAATACATAGGTACATCCCCTACAACTAACAGATAGGATATCGGCAGTTCTGTCTCCACTATTTCGGGTTCGGTATCGAAAGGTATGATGATCGTAACCTCGGCTATAATTCGAATATAGACCTCTACAAGAATCATATTAATGCCGGCATCCTTCTGTCTTGTGCTAAGATCCACCTTCACTGCACCAGCCGGTACAAAACGAACAGGGATATCCGGCCCGAAGGAGGCCAGAATGGCGCTGTTCAATGCCATCCCTAGGGGGATATGCTCCGGAATTTTTTGCAATTGATCCAAAATCCCCTGCGCTACCTGCACCGTTTCCGAAGTAATCTTCATATGTTCGGCATAATTCAGCATAAACCCCGCTACTTTTCCTTCTTTGTCGGTTTTCCAATCAATTAATTTATCTACATCCTCCGCTTGAGCCATACTTTCCGTAATGGCTTTATTGATCGCTCGGGTAGCTATTTGTTTGAGGCGTATCTTCGCAACGTTCATGAGGGGGGTTTGCAAGTTCTTTTCGATAAATATAAAAGTCAGCATGGCGAACGAGGTAACGATCACTAACAAAAGGATGGAGATTTTTTTCCAGCCGGGTATGCGAATCTGGCTTTTCCATTTGCGCCTTCTCATGATCGACGGGCCTCCCAAACCTTATGTCCATGACAGAATCAGCCAACCTCTGCCTGCCTCCTTGAATTCTATGCAGGAAAGGTTGAAAAAAGAAGGATAGGCGGGCAAAGATATGCTATAATAGCCCCAAAAGAAATCCAAATTTAATCAAGAAGGAACCACGCCAATGGCAACCGAAATTCTCTCTATCCATAACAATCGTGTAAAACAATGGGCTCAATTACTTGAGAAGAAAGGCCGGGACCAACAAGGCAAATTTCTGCTGGAAGGGATCCATTTGATTATGGAAGCCATTCAAGCCCATACGGAAATTGACTGTATTGTATACTCCATAGATAGAGGAATCCCCCTTGAACTTCACCGAATTTCGGATCTGAGTGTAGAGTGGATCGGTGTCACAGAGGCCATCTTGGCCAAGTGTACAGATACCATCACACCTCAGGGGGTATTCGCCATAGTTAACAAGCTTGCCTGGAACGCCCAAACTATTCTCAATCACCACCATTCACTTGTTGTGGTCATTGATGGAGTACAGGATCCGGGAAACTTAGGCACCATTATCCGCAGCGCTGATGCTACACAAGCAAGCGGAGTATTGATCGGCAAGGGCAGTGTAGACCTCTATAATCCCAAAACCATTCGCTCAACCATGGGTTCCTTGTTTCATTTGCCTGTTGCGGAGTGCAATCTCGAGGAAATATTGCCTCTGGCTGGCAGTAAGTCCATACAATTGGTCAATACAAATGTTCAAGCCGAACAGCATTGCTATCAGTTGGATTTAACGAAAGATACTTGGTTTATTGTAGGAAATGAAGGACATGGCGTTTCTAAACAAGTGGCTGAATTTATCGGCAAGCATATCAAAATCCCCATTCACGGTGAAGCAGAATCGTTAAACGTGGCCATGGCCACTACAGTCTTGTTATATGAGGCTTTGCGGCAGCGCCATTATAATTTCTAACTAAAATTTCTTGATATGTTCCAAGTTTCAGCAGCTAAGCCCCGATTAAATTCAGGGCTTATTTTAGTTGCGGCTGCCTATTTCAGGCATATTGGGGCTGTACCTAAAGCAAATCAAGGTTTTCCATCATACGCTGTGATGATTAATTTAATATCTATAAGAAGGAGATTCTCATGGATCGTTTGATGTGTAAAGGAAAAATTCACAGGGCTACGGTAACGGAGGCCGATCTGGATTATGTAGGAAGCATCACAATTGACAGCCTTTTAATGCAAAAAGCCAATATTGTGCCATACGAAATAGTTCAGATCACTAGTTTAAAGAATGCAGTCAGATGGAAAACCTACGCCATTCCTGCCCCGGAAGGATCGGGGAAAATTGGCCTCAACGGCCCGCCAGCCCATCTCTTTCAACCTGGAGACTTGATCATCATTCTAAGCATGGGTCTCTTGAATGAAGAAGAAATAGCTGGATTGAAGCCTCAAGTAGTTTTTGTAGATAGTGGAAACCAACTAATCAAAGTAGAGGAACACGATCTCGTAGTTGCTTATCAGGAGGAGCGATTGAGTGGCAAAGCTGGGATGGAATAAATGAGATGGAGGGAAACATATGGGGAAATTGGAGTTATTCAAACTGTTTCATAAAGACCCTTTCATTCGCCGCTATTTGCCGAGTACGGTCCTATGTAACCTGCTAACCTTAAAATCCTACCTCTTAAAATATAAGACTGTATTTATCAAACCTGTAAATGGCAATAAAGGAAGGGGTGTTATAAAAGCTTGGAAAGAAAATGGCAAGTATGCTTATGTTATTGAGCGAGGGAATCCGATTTATTGTTCCAATACGGCAGAAATGTTCCAAAAATTACGTTTAGCAAAGAAAACCCATGTGATTCAACAGGGAATTACTCTCGCGAAAATTCACGGCCGCCCTTTCGATGTCCGTCTTATGATGATGAGGGATAGAAAAAAGAACTGGAAATATACCGGAATGCTGGCCAAGGTGGCGGGTAGACGTAGCATCATTACAAATGTAGCCAGAGGGCACGGATATGCAGAAACCGTGGGAACCGCATTGAGCCAATCTTTGGGTTCGGACAAAAATAAGATTGCAAGAATAAAAAATGAAATTATCCGCCTTGGGTATAGATGCAATAGGGTATATGACCGTCATTGTTACGATTGGCAAATTGGATATGATATTGGGATTGACCATCGTGGAAAGATCTGGTTAATTGAAGCCAATCCCCGCGACCCATCCCACATTTTATTCGACAGATTGAAAAATAAATCCATGTACCGAAGGATCCAACATATGACATTTGTTTATAAGCATCATGTGGGGAAACCGCCAAGCACATAATTCTATACCAGGTTAGTGATTGTAATCCAAAAAAAGGAGGTCGACTATGAGCCGTTACGGGCTTGTTTGCACACGATGTTCCAAGAAGACGACCTTTCGGTATAATGACACACGGTGTGTTTGCGGCGGAACGCTCTTGGTGGAATACGACTTGGAGAGGATTGCTGGGACGATTAACAAAACGATCTTAAAAACCAGTTGTCCCTCCATGTGGAGATATAAAGAATTACTGCCCTTAATAAGTGATAAGTCGATTGTTTCTCTAGGTGAGGGATGGACTCCGCTGATCCGTATATTTGATTGGGAAAAGAAATTGCCACTGAAGCAACTTTGGATCAAGAGAGAGGAACAGAATCCAACTGGCAGCTTTAAGTCCAGGGGGTTTTCTGTTGCCGTCTCTTTGTTGAAAGAATCAGGAAAGCTTAGACCGGCCGTCCCATCTAACGGCAATGCGGCATCTGCGCTGGCAGCCTATGCGGGAAGCGCAGGTATGCAAGCTTATGTATTTATACCTGTGGATTGCCCTCCTCTTATTATTCAGGAATGCATTCATTACGGTGCGGCCACCTTTCTGGTTGATGGTTATATTCATGATGCTGCCGCCATTATCGAAGAAGGGAAGAAGGAGCAAGGCTGGACCAGTGTCGCCACACTGAAGGAGCCCGGTAGAGTCGAAGGAAAAAAAACGATGGGAATAGAGCTAGCAGAACAGCTTGGCTGGGTACTGCCGGATGTGATCATCTACCCTACAGGCGGCGGATCAGGAATTATCGGGATGTGGAAGGCTTTCCACGAACTAAAAACAATGGGATGGATCACAGGAGACTTACCCAGATTTGTATGTGTTCAAGAAGAAGGATGCCAACCCATCGTGGATGCCGTTGGTTTATCTATGCAAGCCTTTCCTCTTGGGAGCACATCCATTTCTGCTAACCCTACAGGAATGCGGGTACTTAATCCACCTGACATGGAGCTGCTTGTACGGATTATTAAGGAAACTAATGGGACAGCAGTAACCGTCAGTCAGCCGGAGATTATAGATGCCCAGATTTCGATAGGATCCCAAGGAGTATCACCATCTCCAGAAGGAGCCGCTACTTGGGCAGGCCTGCTTAAATTATGCGAACACGGATGGATTGATCCGAGCGATACTGTGGTTTTATTCAATACAGCCCATGCTATGAAGTATTCCTCCTTGAAGACTCCATTAGTTTTGCCCAAGATTAGCAGCTATCAAGAATATGTAAATTTTACTAACCATCCGCATAAAACCAGTTAATCTAAAGACCTGTGATAAGCATTTTTTGTATCTTCCTCATGACATGGGAAGCTGTTATAACCAGATTGCATGAAATTTGGTTAACAGGTACATATTAAATAAAAGGAAATTGATTTAGTGGAGGTTCTGCAGCTATGAATTTAAATCTGCGCCAAGCTATTATTGAACGTGTCCAAGACAAGTCGGAAGATGAATTGCACGATGTAATTGAAAGTTCCGTTGGAAATGAGGAACGCACACTTCCGGGATTGGGCGTCTTGTTCGAGATTATTTGGCAAAACTGCGAAGAGGATACTCAACTTGATTTAGTTTCAACTTTGAAGAAAAGTTTACCTCCCGTTCATTAATTATGATATTTCAAAATAAAACAAACCTAACGGGAGTTCGAACCGCTAGGTTATTTATTACGTAAACCCATTTTTACTCATCCAATGTATTTTTTCGGTTTCATTCCCGCTTCATCATTTAACAAATGATAAGAATAGAAATGATCATTGTGTTCACTATGTACATATTATATACTAGGAGTTGAGGAGTGGATGAATATGCATCAGGTTTTAAATGCTACGGATGTCCGAAGGGATTTCGGGCAATTTATCGATAATGTAACTCGGGTAAAACCAGCAGTAGTAAAGCGCAATCGAGATTATTTTATGTCGGTGTCCGTGCCCCATATGCGAATTTTATTAAAGGATAATCGTTTTAAGATGGTTTTCTCAGTTGAGAAAGATGGAACTGTTTCCGGCAGCCTTGATGGATTGGGCATTGTAGCCAATGCCGAAAATCCCGAAGCTTTAAGAGTTTTACTCTCCAAGTATATGATTGAATATGCTGAGGATTACATGAATGATTTTGAAGTTTTTTATAACGCTCCAAACCGCCGTGCACATTTCCCATTTGTTCTTTATACTTTGCTTCAAGATGATCTTGACGGAGTTGTTAATTTAATAGATGTCTAGTTGGAAAGATTTAAAGAGTTTCTGTGAGCGGGACGGGTGGGAAATGATTAAGAAGGGCTCTGATCATTGGCGATATAGGAAAGTAATGCCGGATGGTTCGGTGAAATACACTCGAGTGTCGCACGGTACCGGAGAAATAGGAAAGGAACTCTTTGCGAGGATTCTTAAAGAGCAATTGCAGGTGACTAAGGAGTATTTCAACTCGGTTAAGTATTGAATATAGCAGCCCGCTCATGCTGAGGAACTGGAAGGCGTTATTCCAGCGATTCCCCCCCATTTTATTGCCTAACGGAACTACATTCCGCTATTGGGCTTAATATGTGGATTTGAGCTTAGATTAACTAAAATAGGACACTGTAAATCCCTGAGGCAGCGATTTAAACTGTTACTCTAAAAATAACGTCTTGTAGTTCCGCTAACACAAATGCGTCACCTCAGAACTTAAAAAGGCGCCTTAGGGCGCCTTTTCCAAGAATTTAGCTGTGGAGTTTTTCTCAATCGAGGTACGCATCGCGTACTCATTCTCGAAGAGAGCGACATAATGGTTGTTTTTGTCCTTCACCAGCACGGAGTTAATCCGGAACTTGGCAGGATCCAGCTTATCATCCACAACCCATCGGGCGAATTGATAGGGTTGGCGGTGCAACTGAATATCTACCCCGTATTCACCTTTCATCCGGTATTCCAACACCTCAAACTGCAGTTGGCCGACCACACCCAGAATAATATCATCAAAACCAATGGTGCGAAATACTTGAATGGTTCCCTCTTCGGTTAATTGATCGATGCCCTTCTGAAACTGTTTATGTTTAAGTGCATTCTTGATAGTCACCTTGCAGAACAATTCCGGCGAAAACGTAGGCAGCGGCTCAAACTCAATTTCCGCTCCTTGACATAAGGTATCTCCAATTCTGAAGATCCCCGGATCAAACAACCCGATAATGTCGCCCGGATAAGCCACTTCCACCATTTCCCGGTCTTGGGCGAGAAACTGCTGCGGCTGGGCCAGCTTAATTTCTTTGCCTGTTCTTACTTGCTTCACAGGCATACCCCGCTCAAACTTCCCGGAACAAATGCGCAGAAAAGCAACCCGATCCCGGTGGGCAGGATTCATATTCGCCTGAATTTTGAAGATAAAGCCTGAAAACTTCTCATCCAACGCGTTCACTTCACCTTTGATGCTTTTTCGGGGAGTAGGAGTTGGCGCCAAAGCGAGAAAATTCTCCAAAAACGTCTGGACTCCAAAATTATTTACGGCACTGCCGAAGAAGACGGGCGTCAATTCGCCCCGAAGAAACTTATCGTAATCGAAATCATCCCCTGCAACGTCCAACAGCTCCATATCCTGGCACAATTGATCGAACAGGTAATCCTCCGTCATTTCCTTGATGAGGGGATCATCATATCCGCTCACCTTTTGCACAGAAATCTCTTGATGATCATCGCCTTTGAACAGTTCCACCTGCGTTTTCTGACGGTCATAGACGCCGCATAACAGTCGGCCTGAGCCGATAGGCCAGTTCATCGGATAAGAGTGAATGCCCAGCACCTGTTCAATTTCCTCCAGCAACGCAAAAGGATCCTGACCTTCCCGATCCAATTTATTGATAAAAGTAAAGATCGGAATACCGCGCATACGGCACACTTTAAACAGCTTTTTGGTTTGCTCCTCTACTCCTTTAGCTACGTCAATCAACATCACAGCACTGTCAGCTGCAGTTAGCGTACGGTAAGTGTCCTCGCTGAAATCCTGATGACCCGGGGTATCCAGGATGTTTACTCTATGATTCTTATAGTCAAATTGCAGCACACTCGAGGTTACTGAAATACCCCTCTGCTTCTCAATTTCCATCCAATCGGAAGTGGCATGCTTGCTAGCTTTACGTCCTTTAATAGTCCCTGCCAGGCGAATGGCTCCTCCGAACAGCAGAAGCTTCTCAGTCAGGGTAGTTTTTCCCGCATCCGGGTGGGAGATGATTGCAAACGTTCTTCTTTTCAACACTTCAGTTTCCAATTCGGTAAGCATTTGTTTCGACATTATGAGAATTCCTTTCTCAATCAGATAATAAGAACCCAAAAAGACCCTATACATATTTCTGTAAAAAAAATTATGAAGATAGGGTCCCTAACAGACCTTAAGATCAGAAATTTTCTTTGGTAAACTCTATCGTTTAAGACATAGGGTCTTTCCCGAGCAGAAAGGCCCGGGCGGGTGCGCCGTCAATGCCCTCCAGCTTTAAAGGAGCGATGACCATCATATAAGTTCCTGCAGGAACATCCTTTAATCGAAGGCCTTCTACTATCAGGATGTGATTTTCGAATAAGGTTTTGTGAGTTTCATGATCCGGTTGGCTTCGTTCAATTCCGAGTGCATCCGTGCCAACACCCTTGATTTGCAATTCCTTGCAGTAGAGTGCTCCGTCTTCTTTGAGGTAAACAAAGTTGAAATCGAATGCTTCAGAAAACGAGTTCCTGGTCTTAAACAAGATCCATTCGCCTTGTTGTATAGCAAACGGTTCAAGGTCGCTCCGGCCGATCCCGTCCTCAATATGGGTAAGATCCAGAACACGCGCGGTAGAAACCAGATCCGTCAAAGGAATCGATTCAATCGTTTCCCCACCTTCGATCATATGTAGGGGAGCATCCAGATGAGTGCCGGTATGAACGTTTAAGCATATAACCGTTTCATGGGCCGAGGAGTTGGAGAAATTCGATGCGTTGGTGATCACCGGCTTCTTCTCTTCTTTATTCTTGTAAACCTGGATTTGTTCATTGATAGTCATGGAAATATCGTAAATTTTAAACATCCTATGTTCGCCGCCTTTTTTTAAAAGTTACTCCACCCGGTTCGTTACCCAAATAACATCGTCTTCCTTCTGCCCGCTCACCGGCCACCACTTAAAGCCATCTTGTTCAAGCAGCTCAGCTGCAGCATCAGGACCCCAAGAGCCCGCAGGGTAAAGATATAGCTGGTTATCTTCCTCACGCCAGGCAGCCGCAATCCGATCAACAAATTTCCAAGCCAGCCCCACTTCATCCCAACGGGTGAAATAGGTCGAATCCCCGCGCAGCGCATCATACAGCAGCCTTTCATACGCCTCCGGTGTATTTAAACCGACCTTGCCGCTTTGCACAAAATCCATGGCCACAGGAATAATGGACCATTCGGAACCCGGGTTTTTGGCATTGATTTTGATATATATTCCCTCATCCGGATTGACCCTGAACACCAGAAGATTGGGAGCGAGCTTATTATTTTTGGAAAAATACACATTCTCGGGCATCGTCTTAAATTCCACAATGACTTCGGTTGTTTTTACGGGCAGCCGCTTTCCCGTCCTGAGGTAGAAAGGCACGCCGGCCCAACGGAAGTTATCTACAAACACTTTTGCGGCAAAATAGGTCTCGGTTTCGGACAAAGGATCCACCAAAGGTTCTTCTTTATAGGCTGGAGCCGGCAGCCCCTTCTTATCCGTGCCTTCACTGTATTGCCCGCGAACCACGTTCGCTTTCACTTCTTCTGCAGATTCATACACTCTAAGCGAGCGAAGCACCTTCACCTTCTCATCGCGAATATCTTCGGTTTGCATCCGGCTCGGCGGTTCCATGGCGATCATCGTCACCATCTGCAGCATATGGTTCTGGCCCATATCCCTAAGCGATCCTGACTTATCGAAATAACCTCCGCGGTCTTCAACGCCTACAGTTTCGCTTAAAGTGATTTGGATATTAGCGATATATTTGTTATTCCAGAGCGGTTCGAAGAACGCATTAGCGAAACGCACAACTTCGATATTCTGGACCATTTCCTTGCCGAGATAGTGATCGATACGAAAAATTTGATCTTCGCCAAAGGCGAGCTGAATTTCTTTATTCAACTTCTCAGCCGAGTTAAAATCGTATCCAAAAGGTTTCTCAATCACCAGCCGCTGCCAGCCGTTTGTTTCAAGCAACCCGCTGTCCCGCAGATTGTGGGATACACTTCCGAATAATTCCGGGGCTAGCGCGAGGTAAAACAACCGGTTTCCCCTGGTTCCGAATTTGACGTCCATCTGATCGGCTAATTGCCCCAATTTCGTAAAACCATCGAGATTATTTATATCAAGAGTCATATATTCAAAATGCTCTACGAATTGCTTCCACTTCGGGTCATCCTTCGACTTATACCGGCCAAATTCTTCAATAGATTGGCACACATCATCGCGGAATTGTTCATTGGTGCGGTTTCTTCGGGCTAAACCGACTACGGCGAAGTTATCGGAAATCTTGCCCTCGCGGTAAAGGCTGTAAATCGCTGGATACAATTTGCGGCTGGCCAAATCTCCGGTAGCCCCAAATATGAAAAAAACAGCTTCATGATTCGATGGATGTTGGGTAAGTTGCTCCTGCACGGTCATCATTCTTTCATTATAGATTATTTTGCCACTCATTAGTTTATCATAACCGACTTGCACATGCCATTTAACTTTAATTCTATTTGCGCTAATCTGGTAAACTCCAGGTCGGGTTCGAAGTTACATGGTTCGGCGGTATAATCTCGGGGTTATCCCATATCGTTCCTTAAATACACGGTGAAAATATGGATAGCTGCCCAAACCGCAGCTTTGGGCAATATGCTCAAGCGTGTGTTTGCTGTATTTCATCTGATTTACTGCCATGGCTAAGCGAACCTTTAATGCATACTGCATGATCGATTCCCCATATGATTCTTTAAACAAGTGCGCGGTTCTCGACACGCTAAGCTGCGCGTGCCATGCCACATCCTCGACTTTAAAAGCGTCTGACGCATTCTCCTCGATAAATCGTTTCATTCTTGAGACAGCAAAAGGATGACTGGATGTAACGGTTTCCTCCAATGCTTGGTCGAAACACAAACAGAGTGAGCACAACAAATAATGCGCCAACTCTGTATTTCTTCCTTCCATTCTCCGATTTTCCCTTATAATTTGTCTCCATAAGGATAATAAACTTTCATTCACATCTATACTGGTTTGTTGGGGTCTTAAGGTTCGTTCCCACCATTCCCTCACCCATTCTCCGTCGCAGATGAGGAAATAATCACCGCTCGCCACTTTGCCGGCAGTATTGGCTTCCATTCGGAGCTCATAAGCATCTCCCGGTTTATATAATAGCAGGTCGCCGGCTTCAATCCGCGTCATTCTCCCCTCAATTAATGCGTGACAATACCCTTCCGTTTGGAGACGAAAGAGATACGAAGGCAATCCGTCTCTGTAATTTAAATAGAAAGGTTCGCTGTGGTAAGAATAATTACAGGATAATACTTCTTTCTCTATGGGATCCATACGTTATTCCCCTATTCGTAGCAGTATTGATTATGTTTCGATTATATCGTATATTTTCATTTGAAGCCATTCTCCAGTATAATGGATGAGGATTACTAATCATATATGGAGGAATTCAAATGTCTGCAATGCAAGTTGGTTTACAATTATATACTTTGCGTGATGAAATGGCCGCAGATGCCGAAGGAACATTACGAAAGGTAGCTGCACTCGGTTATGCAGGAGTCGAATTTGCCGGATATCATGGTATGAGCGCTAGTGATATTCGCAGTCTTCTTGATGAGTTAGGCATGGTTGCGATTGGCAGCCACGTAGGGCTTGATAGTATTCGAGGAAATTTACAGGGAGAGATCGATTTCCTTAAAACGATTGGCGGAAGTTATCTCGTTTGCCCGTATATTTCAGTACAGGAAATGAAGAACGAAAGAGATTGGACAGAACTGTTTTCCCTGTTTCAAGAGACAGGTGAGATCACACGTAAACAAGGCTTACAATTCGGTTACCACAATCATGATTTTGAATTTCTTGCACATGTGAGGGATCAATTTGTATTCGATGCCTTATACAGTTCTACAACTTCTGATGCCGTCCAAGTTGAAATGGATGTGTGCTGGGTGCAGTTCGCAGGACAAGATCCAATTGCTTATATTAAGAAGTATGCAAACCGTCTCCCTCTGCTCCACTTGAAGGATTTCTCCAAAGACCAGGAAGGTAAATTGAAAACATTGGAATTAGGTCAAGGAGTTGTCCAGTTGGCTGACGTAATTGGCGCTTCTTCCGAATCAGGAGTGAGATGGCTGATTGTCGAGCAGGATAACTGCCAGAATCCGCCGCTGCAAAGTGTTGAGAATAGCATGAGTTGGTTGGTAAAACACGGTTTCCAAGCCTATACACTAAAGGAGAGAAGTAACTAATGGAAAAATTAAAAATTGCCGTTATCGGCTGCGGCTCCATTGCTATACATAGACATATTCCGGAATATGCTTTAGACCCTAATATCACCTTTGTTGCTTTTTGTGACCCTGTTATCGAGAGGGCCGAAAAATACGCACAAATCTACGGTGCTAGAGCCTACACAGATTATAGACAAGTGTTGAAACATGAGAAGGTTGATGCGATAAGCGTATGTACGCCCAACTATCTTCATGCGGAAATTTCTATTGCTGCAGCGAATGCCGGTGCGCATGTTCTTGTGGAAAAGCCAATGGCAGCCACCGAGCAAGAAGCCGTTGCAATGATTGAGGCTGCCCGCAACAATGGGGTCTATCTAATGGTCGGACAAAACCAGAGAATGATGCCTCCTCATGTAAAAGCGAAGGAAATCCTGAAGTCCGGCAAGCTTGGGAAAGTCATCTCCTTCCGTACTTCTTTCGGTCACCCGGGTCCTGAAGGCTGGAGTGTGGATCGACGAAACAGCTGGTTTTTCCGCAAGGAAGAAGCCATCATGGGGGCCATGGGTGATCTTGGCGTGCATAAATCGGATCTTATTCGCTGGCTGTTGAACGATGAGGTTGCTAAAGTTACTGCATTTATCGGCACGCTGCATAAAGAAGACACTGAGGTCGATGATCATGCTGCTTGTTTACTACTCATGAAAAGCGGAGCCATTGGCACATTGATAGCCAGTTGGACCTATTATAAAGGCGAAGACAACAGCACTACTCTCTGGTGTGAGAATGGTGTCATGAAGATTGGCACGGATCCCGTTGATCAAGTTATTGTTGAACTCAGCAACGGTACAACCGAGCGTTACCAGACAGGTGAAATCGCTACAAACACCAAACAAACCACCAGCGGAATTATAGCTGATTTTATCCATTCGATTCTGGCTAAAACTCCCCCGTCCATCTCCGGTGAAGAAGGGTTGCGTTCACTCAAGGTTATCTTAGCTGCCTTCGAAGCCCAAGCAAGCGGAAGAACCATTTCTCTGTAAGGAGCTGCCCCAAAAGTCGTTTTCGGAATTGAATCGAATATAAACCTCCTATTCCACTTTAATAGCGGTTTCGGAGGTTTATCTGAGTTTCATCTAAACCGGCTGGCGCATGTGGATAATTACGCCTTTCTTCAAAATAATATTGGCATACAACGCGCTCTCGCCTGTAGCTACAATGGCATAAGCTTTTTTGGCCCGGTTATAAAATTCAAACCGTTCAACCTGTTCAACAGGATTTTCCGCCTCATCGAAAGATTTAATAATGGCTTGATATTGCGACCATATCGGAGGAGTTGCTACCGTATCTCCGGGTACTACCTGCATAAACGATACAGGTTGTTTAACATACTGGTCCAAAGGAAACAATTGCAAGATAGCTTCCAAAATTTCAGGCACTCCATGACCATCACATCTTACCAATCTTTGCGCATGACTTGCTGCCGGGAAATTCCCGTCC
>DASWUO010000427.1:0-6981 GCA_036401615.1 Bacilli bacterium
TAATTCATTAATTCTTGTAAAAAAAACCGACGAGTAGGCAATATCCTCGATCGTTCGCTCGATATCATGGGAAATGGCCCGCACTAAATTTTTATTGGTTGCTTCGATTCTCTCCAACATCGTTTTTTTAGTCGTCATATACGAGGTTATTGACACGATAGAAATAGGCAGCAGAATAAAAAGGATAAGCGAAAATTGAATTCTCTGATAGAGCGAAAAACGATACAACCAATTCATCATAAACGCTCCATTCCGAAGCTTCATGTGTCCATCTGTCTCTATTATAGTTGTATTGTATATAGAGAGAAAGTAGAGGTTTTTGGGAACCCTCTACTTTTCTCTTTCTGCATGCTATTTATGCTGATCCGTAATCTTCTTGCCTTCGGTCATCATAAATTGCTGGGCATCTTCAGCTGAAATTTTATCAAGCGAGAATTTGGTAAATCCATCCTCCAGCACCTTCTTCAATTGGCCGCTATAAGGTACGCTGATTTTGGAAGAGCTTGGCGTTTTCACACGCGGGTCGAATAACACATGAACCAGTGAATCGATATCGACAACATCGGTATTGTTGTCGCCAACAAGCCGCTTCACATTTTCTACCCCGTCGCCTTTCTTCCACGCCGACTGCTTGGGAATATAAATCGAACCCTCCGTTGTTAACCAGCGGATAAAGGTAAAAGTTGCTTCTTTATTCTTGGAATTTGCCGCGATCGCCAGATAATCCCCTGACATGATGGTCAAACCTTCTTCGGCATCCTTTGACGATTTCGGAAGTGGAGCATACACTGTTTTGAACGTGTGTGGAAAAGTATCATTGTGAAGTGTGTATTTCAAGCCGAAGCTTCCAGTAAAAAACATGCTGGCTTTTTGGGTGAAATAGGCCGCCCAGATGTTGGGGTTTGTCGCAAGAATATCCGAGTGAGGCACTACAGATTTATCTTCTTCCAGTGCTCTGCGTAATTCAAACCAGTACTTGAAGGACTCGTCGCTGTATTGGAGCTCCATATCCTCTGTGAAGAAGGGATGCGGATTGTCGGTAAACGTAATCGGATTTGCGTATTCGCCCCAAGTCGGGAAGAAGGTTCCATACCGCTTGTTTTCCCCTTCACCCTTGGTCAAAGCCTTGGCATATTTGCTGAAATCTTCCCATGTCCAGCCGAAATCCGGCAGCGGCAGGCCTGATTCTTTCAGATGATCTTCATTAAACATCACCAACCAAGGAGAAGCTACCAACATCATGCCGTATTGTTTGCCGTTATGGGTCGGATTCATGAAATATTCCTCCGAAGCCTTCAGGTTGTGTTTGCCGAAGTAGTCGTCAAGCGGCTCCAGAACACCCAACGCCGCATGGCTTTGAAGATGATCCTGTGTGAAGAATAACCCATCCACCTGCTCGCCGGTAGCCATCAAGACATCTAATTTCTCAATATACTCCTGGATATTTGCATTCTGGACGAGCGATACATTCTCGACCTGGATTTCTGTTTGCATGCCATTAAACGCGTTTATAGCCTTTTGAAACGGTTCGTTCGGGTCCGCTTTTTCATGGGAATAAAATTTGATTTTGACCGGTTCCGCTTTTTTGACCTCGTCGTTAGGGCTGTCGGTGTTTGGTGCGGCCGTTGGTTGTTGATTTGCCGTATTGCCCCCTGAACTGCAAGCTGTGGCTAAAACCAATAAGACTAGTAAGCTGCTGATGAAGATGAGAGTCCATTTTTTCATTTCATGTTTACCCCTTTCAATTTATATTACAATTTTTATTATAATAACAAGTCTGCAGGTGTGCTGTGTATACTTTTGTGAATCGCTTGTGTACTATTTTGACTCGTTTACCCCTTCACCCCTCCCAAGGAAATGCCTTTGATGACATGTTTTTGCAGCACGATAAACACGACCAGCAGCGGGATAATCGCGGATACGGAAGCCATCATCATGACGGCGACATTATCGGAATATTCTTCTTTAAAATATTGGATGCCTATAGGAATCGTATACAATGGTTTACTATACAGAAAAATCAGCGGATTCTGGTAGTCATTCCATACCCAGATAAATTTAATAATGCCTACAGTGGCGAGAATCGGCCGGCTTAAGGGGAGTACAATTTTAAAAAAAGTATAAAAGTAACCTGCTCCATCCATCTTTCCCGCCTCAAGAAGATCATTATGAATACCCATCATAAACTGACGCATCAGAAATGTGAAGTAGATTGAAAACATGCCCATCAGGATCAAGGCCGCATGTGTATTATAAAGTCCCAGCCATTTTATCAATATATAACGCGGTACTAGTGTGGATTGCTCCGGAATCACCATAAACATCATCAGGATGAGAAATGCCCCGCTTTTGGCCCGGAATTTTAATTTGGCAAAGGAGTACCCGGCGAGCGATGAGAAGAACAACGTCAAAACCGTGCAAATTAGCGCAACCTTCAATGAATTCCAATAAAACAACGTAAACGAAACATCACTCATCCAAACTTTTTGATAATTATTGGCCAAGTTCCACGTTTCCGGTATCCATTGGATCGGAAATTTCATGACATCCTGCTCCAACTTGGTTGAGGCGGATATCATCCATAGCAGCGGGGTTAGAAACATCATGGACATTATGAAGAATAAAGCTGTCCATAGGGTCTTAGCCCAATTCTTTCCTCTCAACACCGTCATCTCTGTGACCTCCGTGAATCAATAATGTACTTTATTTTTTTGAGAGAACCAAGTAATCGACGTCACAGCTATGACGATGAGGATCAGCACTATGGACATGGATGAAGCATACCCCATTCTGAAATTTTTGAAGCCTTCCTCGTATATGCGGTATACAATCACCGTGGAAGCTTGATTCGGCCCGCCTTCAGTCAAAAATTTAATGATATCAAACACTTTAAAAGAGCCTATCACTAAGGTAATTAAAAGGAAGAAATTCGTAGGGCCCAACAAAGGCACCGTGATTCTGAAGAACTGTTGAATCCCGGTAGCTCCGTCGATTTGTGCCGATTCATACAATTCCTCAGGGATATTGGTTAATCCGGCCAAGTAAATGATAATTTTGTACCCGATCAGCTGCCATATCGAGATAATGGCTATCGCAAGAATAGCGAAGGTGGTGTCAACCAGCCATTTGGGCGGATTCGATATGCCCGTGGACATCAAAAATTGATTGACAGGACCCATAGATGGATGGAACAAGGCCCCCCATACAGCCGCAATGGCTACGGTAGAACAAATATAAGGAATGAAGAAGGCGACCTTGAAATACCCTTGAAATCTCACATAACTATGAATGGCAACTGACATCACCAACGCGATGGCCATGCCCACAGGAACGGTAATCGCCGTAAAGATCAGGTTGTTCGTTGCCGCCTTGATGAATTTATCGTCATGAAATAAACGCAGATAGTTCTCGAACCCCACATATTTAATGGAAGAAAATCCCCCCACCAGATTCCAGTCGTTGAAGCTTAAATAAATGGTAAAAAGTAAGGGGAATACCCCCACCAAAGCAATGCCGAGAAATTCGGGAAGGACAAATAACCATCCGATCCATTCTTCTTTTCTGCGCATTGTCCAGAACGGCCTATGGTCTTTCTTATCCATCCGGTGTCACCTCGCCTATGTTATTTTTGATGAAGCTCTTCTCCTAACCAGGCTCCCTGATTCACCAGGGTTCGCTGCAGCGCCAAGACATCGATTTGCCGTGAAGAAACATTCGATTGACTGGCAAGGGCGGCTGCCGTCCCTGCCGCTTGCCCCATTGCGAAGCAATTAGGCATGACACGCAGCGATCCTTGAACAACCCGATCGGATGAGGCAGCCCGACCCGCAACCCATAGGTTATCAATCCCTGCAGGAAGAAGGCATCGATAGGGTACACCATGCGATTTCCCCGGTGGCAAGTGATGGATATGCATCTTCGCATTACTTCGGGCCATATGGATGTCAATAAAATAAGCATTTCGGGCGATATCATCATCAAAGCTTCGCATATTCATAAAGTCTTCCTGTACGAGCGTATAATCACCGGAAATGCGTCTCGTTTCACGAATCCCGATCTGCTCCCCTGTGGAAACAACATGCGCATGCTCAAAACCCGGAACATACTTCCTGAAGAATTGAACCTGGCGTTCAACTAACCTTCGCCCTTCAATGGCTCCCCTGGTCAAATCTTCCGCTTTCGTGCCGTCAATACCGAAAATATGCCCGAAGTTCGCCCCAGCCAAGTAATCCGAAATCCATGCTATGCCGGAAACAGACTCTCTTCCTTCAGGCAAGTCCCCTGCCGCTTGTGCTGTTTGCACGGCCAGATGAAGCTGGGCGGTATCCCCGCTTTGCTCCAAATAGGCCAAGAAACGGTGACGATGAAGATTCGTCATCAAATAACACATCGTTCCGGGTTGGAGCTCACCGAATTCTCCGCCTTTTTGAAAGGGAACCCCGGCCAACGCGGCCAAATCGGCATCACCGGTGGCATCGATGACATAGCTGCTTTTCACGACGCTTCTACCAGATTTATTTAAGACAACCATGCCGTCAATTTTTGTCTTGGTGTCATTCATCAATATTTGCCCAACGAAGGTGTGAAACAGAACCTTTACTCCGCTTTCCAATACAGCCTCATCATATACCCGCTTTAATACCTCAGCATCAATGGGCACCCAATCCAATTGCGCGGCATACATTTGTTTGAATTGATCCAAACAATTGTTTTTCATTCGCTCCAAAAGCTCCAACCCAACTCCGCGGATAACCGGATTTTCATGATCGGTATAAGGGCAGAAAGCAGGCACTAACGAAACCGTACCCATGCCGCCTAAATAACCGCGCTGTTCAATCAGTAAAGTATTTGCCCCATTGCGGGCGGACGATATTGCCGCGGCAATTCCTGCCGGCCCCCCGCCAACCACTACCACTTCCACCTCTTGTGACACCGGCAGTTCCTCGCCGGGAATGCTGATCCTATTGACTGCTGCTTCCATTGTATTACCTCCGCAACTGTTTTTGCGAATAGGAATTCCTCGAGCGTTTCAGCCACCGGGACATATTCAATATCTATCATAGAAGACCACGAGTAACGTAGCGGTGTAATCTCTTTGCCCTATCATGTGTAATCTTTTGACTTTTGTTTATCCGGTACTGCTTGAATATGGGCAGCTTCGATGCCAGAAAGCACGCAAAAAAAAGAAGCTATCCGCCTCGTTTTTGATTTTATAAAAGTTATAATATTCCCCACTTTACAACGTTAAGCTTCCTTTCGGATCTTATATCGAAAACTTCATAAGAATTCATGCAACAAGGTCCGAAAGGGCACTTACTCTCGGGAATACCTTCTCAACCAGGGCTATTCTTGAAACTTACGGCCGTTTAGGAACCTTATATCCAAAAACCATGACAGACCTAAAGGAGTAAGGTTCAAAAGGGCCCTTATTTGTGAAAGGAACTTGAAACCTGTTCGGCTACCGAAATACTCCCATGAACTGAAAATTCTAAACAACTTCAAATACATCGCGACCGATATATTCCTTGACAGGAATATTCCAAGTAAGGTATATTAAAAACAAGAATAACGTTTGGAGTGAATTTGGCTTATGAATGTGATGATTTTCAGTGCTCTTGCCGAACCGCACAGGTTAGACATTATCGAGCTTTTAAGTGATGGTCCCTTACCGGTAGGTGATATTGCTGAACGGCTTGAGCTCAATCAGCCCCAGACTTCCAAACATCTTCGTGTTCTTACGGGTGCCGGACTTGTTCAGGTGCAACCCGCGGCCAATAAACGGATTTATCAACTGCGGCCCGAACCGCTCCAAGAGCTTGATACTTGGCTCGAGACTTACCGTCGCATCTGGGGAGTAAAATTCGATAACTTGGATGCTTACCTGCATCAATTGCAGAAGGTGGAAAACAAATAAATAAAATATTAAGTTTGGAGGGTTTCCAATGACTGAACACAATGCAGCATACGACATGTCAACGAAGATGGAAGACAATGAATTGGTGATCACACGGGTATTCAACGCTCCACGTGATCTGGTATTCAAGGTGTGGTCCGAGGTAGAGCATCTGAAGAACTGGTGGGGACCGATAGGATTCAAGTTGAGTTACGCTAAGTTGGATTTCCGTCCAGGCGGCTCTTTCCATTACAAGATGGAGTCCCCTGACGGCTTCGAAATGTGGGGCAAGTTTGTCTATCACGAAATTGAGTCTCCGGAGAAGATTGTATGGGTTAACTCCTTTTCGGATCCGGAGGGAAACATTGTCCGTCCTGCATTCAGCGCTACATTCCCGATGGAAATACGCAACCTTGTGACTTTCACTGAAATAGACGGCCAAACAACCATAACCCTGCGCGGTGGTCCGATCAATGCTGCAGAAGAGGAGCGAAACTTCTTTCTTGGCATGTTCGAGTCTATGAAGCAAGGATTCGGAGGAACTTTCGATCAACTCGAAGGATACCTAGCGAAAGTTAATCTTTAATCCCGAAAACCATAGACAGACTGAGGGTCCAAATCGACTCGATTAAAAAAACCTTTGAATTATTTGCCAAAATATACTACAATGAGTAGTGCTGTGGCAATAATAAGGGAAAGGAGCGGCAGGGCCTACTTATTTTTATATAAAATCCAAAAAAATAACATGCCAAATTCCCGATAAGGGAAACGGGGGATCCAGATTTGGGTGAATTGATCTCGAAATTAGAGGGATCATAGGGAACCTTTTACCGAACCCCACAGCTAACCTCGTAGGCACAGAAGGAGTCGTTTCTTATTAAGAAGAAGGTTTCTATGATTATGTTCAGTTTGATTGTTTTATTTACTTTCCAGGTTGGTATGGTTTCCGCAGACTCAAGTCTAGAATCGAAAATCGAAGGTGTCCTGGGAACTCCCTATAAGTGGGGAGGAAGCACAACGAGTGGTTTTGATTGCTCTGGCTTTATGATCTATATTTTTAAAAAATTCAAAACGGATTTGCCGCGTAC
>DASWUO010000428.1:0-2668 GCA_036401615.1 Bacilli bacterium
ATCCGGGTTCTTGGTCAACAAACTACTAACAAAGTTTTTAAGAAGGTTTTACTCGATGTTGCCGAACAAATGCAGCAGGGCACACAGTTTTCCGTAGCAGTTTCAAGCCATCCTTCGATCTTCTCGACTATCTTCATCAACATGATCCGTGCGGGTGAAGCCAGCGGAAACTTGGACGAGATGCTCAACCGATTAGCCATTTTTTATGAAAAAGAACACAACACACGCGAGAAAGTCAAGTCCGCCATGGTCTATCCGGCCATTATGGGCGTCGTAACGGTTTTGGTTGTAACCTTAATGATGCTGTTCGTTATTCCGAAGTTTGTGGCAAATTTTCAAAACATGGGATTGGAATTACCTCTTCCGACAATAATCGTCATTGCCATCAGCAACTTTATGCAAAACTTCTGGTATATCGTTTTGGGTTCGTTGTTTCTACCAAGTTTTATCATTAAACTAGTTAAAAAGTCAGTAAAAGGAACTTACTACTTAGACTATATTAAACTCAAGATTCCGGTATTTGGCCTACTTTGGCATAAGCAAGCCATCGCCCGTTTCAGCCGCACCTTCAGCTCCCTTTTCGCAGCAGCCATTCCTATGCTGCAGACCATGACCATTGTTTCCGCCGTAGTCGGTAATGAGGTAATCAAGAAAGTTATTGTCGATTCAAGGGAAGGGCTGCGCAACGGTGAATCCATTGCTGAACCATTCAGGAATTCCTGGCTGTTTCCACCTATGGTAGTACATATGTTAGCCATTGGTGAAAAGACAGGATCGCTGGACAGCATGCTTGAGAAAGTCGCCGACTTTTACGAGAATGATGTCGATACCATGGCTGATCGCTTGAAATCTTTATTGGAACCCATCATGATTCTTATTCTGTCGGGTATTGTAGGCGGAATCGTAATGGCTGTCATGATGCCAACCTTTAAAATGATGGAAAACATGTAACAAACCACGGTTTTAATATTATTAAAACATACATTATTCTCAACCTTGAAAGGGGAAATTAACAATGACAATCATGAAGAAATTGAAGAACCAAATGGGTTTAACGCTTATCGAATTATTAGCAGTTGTAGTAATTTTGGGGGTCATAGCGGCCATTGCGGTTCCGGCTATTGGCGGGACCATTCAAAATTCAAAGGTGAAGGCTGATGCCCAAGCAGAGGAATTAATTAAAGATGCCGCTGTTCGTTATCTTATTGATACTGATCCCAGCAATGCGACTACTATTGTTTCTCCTGCAACTACAGCAACAATCAATGTAAGCACTTTACAGACTGCAGGATATTTAAAATCAATACCTAAAAAACAACAGCTGGCAACACCTGTCGTATATGCAACAGTGACTGTTTCATACTCCTTAACTGGTGGCTGGAGTGCTACTGCAATTGCAACATAATAACAAAACCATAATGCAATTGGATTCTTTAGAAGTAAAGGTAACTCGTGAGAGTTACCTTTATTGTATAAGAGTCAGAGTTGCATTCATCTTCTTGTCAACGGAACTGGAGTGCACTATTCTAGGGTAATTACTCTTTTTGAAGCTTCAAGGGAACTATGGTGCGCTATTTGTGGTTTTTTAAGCTTGAAAAGGCAAAATCCATGGAATAGCGTACTACAGTTCCGCGAAGCCTGAAAAAGCCCTGTTTTGGCGAAAATAAGGTACTACAGTTCCCTTAACGCTCCCAATCCAAACACAAATACCAATTAATTACTTCAGGAGACACCATGCATGGAATACCTAACAGCCAGTTACATAGTACTTATCGCCCTTTTCGGTCTATTCATCGGCAGCTTCCTAAACGTAGTGGCAATCCGTACTTTGAAGAAGGAATCACTATCCCTTCCCCCTTCTCATTGTATGCATTGTAATCACCGGTTGGGTCCTCTGGATCTCGTACCAGTATTAAGTTATTTACTCCTTCGGGGTAAATGCAGATACTGCAGAGCTGAGATCTCGCCGGCTTACGCCATCTGGGAAACAACAACAGCCTTGCTCTTCGGGTTATTGGCTTGGCAGCTTGGACCCACAACAGAATTAATCGTCGCCCTGTTCTTTGCTTCCATTCTGGTGGTTATTGTACAAACCGATTTTCGGGAAATGATTATACCGGATCGGGTGGTTTACTTTGCGATGGCAGTCGGTTTCCTTCTCAGAATCATTATCCACCCTTTACCGTTATGGAATCACTTGAGTGCCTTTCTTATCGGCGGTGGCAGCTTATTTCTGATTGCTATTGTCGGAAGCGCTATCTTCAAGAAAGATGCTATGGGCGGTGGAGATATTAAGCTCTTAGCTTTTGTTGGGCTGATTCTTGGAATCCAGCTGACTCTTCTAACGATATTTCTAGCTAGTCTGATTGGAACTTTATATGGATTATTGCTGATCGTGCTTCGCCGATACAATCGAAACAAATATATTCCTTTTGGTCCATTTATAGCTGCAGGATCACTTATTGCCTACCTTTGGGGTGATTCATGGATAGAATGGTATGTTAATTGCTTCTTATAAACCAAAAAAACCCATAATGAATACGGCTTTTGGACTTTTGTGATATAATGTAGATTGCAAAACTATTGATTTTACATAGAGAGGTGACACTGGTTCATACGATGAACATGATATCGACTATCATAAACAAACTAAAACCAGAACGTTGCG
>DASWUO010000429.1:0-3765 GCA_036401615.1 Bacilli bacterium
ATAACCTATTTAGGGGTAAAAGAATACGGAGACGCGGAAGTTAACGTGATATCGACCTCAATAGGCTACACTCAAAAAACCATTACATTCAAAACCGGCCACGACAGCACCTCGGCGAAAATCTATTTGTATCGTCCCGGCAGCACCATCGGTTCGGCTTATGTGGATGATATTACGCTGAACACGACATCGGCAGCTGCGCCGAGACCGGCGCCCTATCCGAATAAGACAACCAACTCGGGATTTGAGACGGGAGATTTGACAGGGTGGTCCGGTTATGGGGTAAGAACGATAACAAATAACGGTTATCTTAGCACCTACAGAGTTCAGCTGGATCCCAACTCCGCAGTCGAACAAATCATTACAGGATTACTGCCGGATACCGAATATTTTTTAAGCGGCTGGGTTATTAGCGGCAATCAGGGAGATCCAGTCTACCTTGGGGTCAAAGATCACGGAGGCCTTGAACAAAATGCAGGTTACGGATGGAATGCATGGAAGCAATTAGTCGTACATTTTAAAACCGGCTCGACCAACACTTCCGCCAAGGTTTATGGTTATCGTCCCCCCAACGCAACCGCTTCACCGGGATACGTTGATATGATAGAACTTCGGCAAGCACAGTAATACTTGAGCGGGGGAATACCCCGCTCCCGCTTCACAATACAATTAAAGGGCAGGCGAATGCCATCATTCGACTGTCCTTTACGATTGAACTGTCCAAGCCATCTATTGGAGGCCTCTATGATGTATAAGTTGATTGTTGTAGATGATGAGGAAATGATAAGAGAGGGGATTGTCAACAGCGTCCCTTGGAATGATATGGGATTCGAGGTTGTGGGCGTGGCGGGGAATGGGTTGGAAGCGTTGGAGAGAATAAAGATCCACAAGCCGGATATTGTCCTTACGGACATAAGGATGCCTGAGATGAATGGAATAGAATTAATAGAGCATTTGCACAGCAATTACCCTGATATGGTACTGCTGATTTTAAGCGGTTATAGTGAGGTTGGGTATTTAAAGCAAGCCATAAAGAATAAAGTAACGGATTACTTATTCAAACCAAGCAATTATGAAGAATTTACAGAAGTTTTTAAAAAACTGCGCAGTTTTCTTGATGAGGAAAAGAAGAAGCAAATAGAATCTAATAAATTAAAAGAGCAGTTGCGCGACAGCCTCCCCTATATGAGAGAAAAATTTCTGAATGGGCTGGTTCACGGCCGTTATAAAAATTACAAGAGCATACTCAGAAAAATCGAGTATTACGGTGTAGGTTTAATGGGGGAAGCATTTATTGCCGCTATTATTGAGATTGACAATTATTACTTGCTTACTAAAGATTATTCAGAAGAAAGAAAAGAACTGCTCAAGTATAGTGTTCAGAATATTTCCAATGAAATAGGCAATAGAAATAAGCTGGGCTTCTTTTTTTTAGGAAACAATGATGAGATCGTGGGAATACTGGATTCCAATGCAAGTGCGAAAGCGATAACAACTGCAATTGAAGAAATACAGGAGAATATTCTGAAGATTACAAAATCAACGATCTCGGCAGGCATTGGCGATAAATGTACTGACATTACAGAAATTGCATTATCTTATAGGCGGGCCGTACTGGCGCTTTCACAAAAGACTTTTCTGGGTACGGAAAGTTTAATCTTTTATAAAGATATAGAAAACTTGGAAAATCAAGATCACCCCAAATACGTGTTTGATACAGACCAGATTGTAAACATTGTGTTTTACGGGAGAGAAGGTGAAATACGGGGTGCTTTAGAACAGGTTTTCGAAAAATTTGAACATAAATTGATAAAACAAAATGATTATATTGATAAACTGTGTTTAGAGTTGTTGTTCACAATATCAAGACACGCACAGGCGATGAATATCAGGATCGAGGAAATTATGGATTCGAAAAATTCATCATTTCTGGAGATTTATAAGTTGGATAGCATCTACTCTAAAAAAACATGGCTGCACGACATTCTAATGGATATCATGAACAGGGTAAAGGATTTAAAAAACAACAATGCAAGCAAGCTTATTGAAGAAGTTAAGAAATATATGACGATTCATTTCGCTAACAATAGTATTTCTCTTGAAATGGTCGCGGAAAAAGTAAATAAAAACTCAGCTTATCTGAGTAAACTATTTAAGATTGAAACAGGGGAAAACTTTATTGATTACCTGACGAAATTGCGGATCGATAAAGCTAAGGAATTACTGGCTGACATAAGTGTTAAGGCGTATGAAGTATCGAAAATGGTTGGTTACGCGGATGTTTCACATTTTACCAAAGTATTTAAAAGGGTAACAGGAATCAATCCTTCCGAATATAGGGAATTAATTGGGAAGGTTGGACTTGGGAATGAGTAGAATAAAACATATTATCGAGAAAATGACATTAAAACAGCGGCTGATTATATTAATTATCTTGGTAATCTTGCTTCCCGTTCTGGTATCAAGTTATACAACTATTATCTATTCAAAGAACATCATCCAAGAGGAATCCGTGGTTATGGCGAAAAACACGGTAAATCAAATTTCCCAAAATATCGACACCATGTTAGAAGGAAATGTGGACAGTATCTCAAGAATGCTAATGTATGATAATAGGCTGTATGAGTTTATGGTAAACAAGAAGGATTATTCTGGACACCAAAAAGCAATAGACGAAGTATTGTTGAGTGGAACGGTATTGACACAATATGTTTCCACGTATGATGAGATAAAAATTGCAGCATTGCTTGGGGCAAACGGCCAGTTCTTTAATATCACCTTTCCTCCTGCGGACAGCTCAGCGGTCATCCGTAAAGTGAAGGAAATGGCGGATATTCCAAAGGAACAAAATTTTGTGATAAAATGGCACCCTTTACAGGATAACTTCTTCAGCAATACACCATCAAGAAATGTAAGGGAACAAAATATTATAGTGGCCACCAGGGCGATTTTCCAACCCGCAACAGGGGAGTATTTGGGTATCATTATATTTGCGATATACGAAAAAGCAATTTTTAGTAAATATAGCAGTGTACAACTTGGCGAAACGGGCGAAATTTCCATTGTTGACAAAGAGGGAAATCTTATTTCGCATGGGAACGAAACAAAAATAAGAGAAAGCAATTTAGACAATGATCTGATCAAGCGGGTCCTCGCCAGTAATGGGAATCATTTCTTTATTAATAAAGATGGCCAGCAAATGCTGGTTGTAACTTCTAAATCTGAAATGAATGATTGGATTACAATTGGAACGGTTCCATTAAACGAGATTTCCGGAAAGGTGAATAAAGTTTACAGCATTGTCTTTCTGATCATGTTTATAAGCTTCGTGGCAGCAGGTACAGTTGTAGCCTTCTTGGCAGATGGGATAGTAAAACCAATAAGAAAAATAATAAGAGCCATGGAAAAGGTAGAAGGCGGAGATCTAACAGTACGGGTTAATATTCAGGGGCAATATGAGGTAAGCAACCTTGCCCAATATTTTAATAGTATGATCAGCAGGATTAATCAATTAATAGAAGAGGAGTATAAACTTGAGAAAAGAAAAAAAGAGGCGGAATTATATGCGCTCATGGCTCAAATAAATCCCCATTTCCTCTACAATACATTAGAATCAATGGTTTGGAAAGCGCAGTCAATGGGCGCTTATGAAATAAGCAGTATGGCATCGGCATTGGGAAGATTGTTTCGGATTTCGGTCAATAAAGGGAATGTAACCATATCCGTTAATGAAGAGCTTGAACATGTGAAGTGTTATATCGACAT
>DASWUO010000430.1:0-19895 GCA_036401615.1 Bacilli bacterium
AATACAAACGGATATTAACCGTTATTTGAAGGTGGAGACTGCACTTGGCATTGGAGAGCCGATCATGGGATTAAGCAAGCTTAGGAAGGGATTTATATCCAGTCTCATGGCATGGAGACAATGCCAGCCAGGCCCCCTTTCACAGATAAATTACGCCGCTTCGGTGCAAAGCGAGGGTAGATATCTTACTCAGGAGGATGAAAGAAAACTTGGACTATGCATTGAAAATGCAGATTTGGAGGGCTTCGTCCGCACGATCAAATCGGTTTTTTCACCAGTAAGAGGACATTCCATGCAGATGATTTCCCTCTACGCTCTTTCGGTTCTTCTTCTTCTTGATGCTATAGCCAAAAAGAACAAGGTGACTCTGGAGGAAATACAAGAATGGCTATGGGTTTATTCAGAGGAAATTTGGAAATTTGATTCAGAAGAAAAGGTGTTTCAATACTTGGCGGGAGCCGCATCCCGCGTGATAGATTTGGTCAGGAGGCAGCGTGCTTCCGGCAGCGTTGGGATCGTTGAGGCAATCAAACTGTATATCGATGGGAACTATGCAGAAGAACTCAGCTTGTCCATGTTTGCTGAACGCAATTATATCCATACCACCTATCTCTCGGAATTGTTTAAGAAGCATGTCGGCAGCACCTTCAGCGAATACCTGCTGCAAACGCGAATGGTTAATGCCGTTAAGTTATTGAAAGACCCTGCATTGCGTCTATCAGACATTGCCGATTTAGTCGGATTTTCTAACGCAAGTTATTTCAGCAGTGTGTTCAAGAAGCATTACGGAGTGAGTCCCAACGATTTTCGTTCAGAGTAAGGACGGATATAAAGAACCGATAATATTATATGACAAATTCCGATAGAAACGATATCTGGTTAAAATTTGTTTTTGTTATACTGTGAATGAATTTCGGTGATAGATTGTATTTTATATGTCGACTGGAGGGAGGGAATGGAGCGTTTGTAGGATAACTTTGCCAGACGGTCAAAAAAAAATGAAAGAGGTGAGACAGCAATGAAGTTAAGAAGGTTAATGTCATTAAGTTTCTGTTTCTTGTTAGTTTTGGTGCTTTTTGCTTCTAGTAGTATGGCGGACAATAACAATTTCTTCTTGAATGAGAATCAAGTGCGAACGTATGCTGGAGATGTATCCGGGGCGATTCAGGAGAAACACTTGTACCAACAAAGCGGCTCAAATACGGCAATAGAAGCACCTGTTGGAGGGTGGGGAGGCGCTCCCGCTTATTTAACCAAGAGATGGGCAGATGGTACTGGTTGGTTCACCTATCGACTTCCGATTGCTTCATCAACGTCAGCTCCGCTTTATTTATCGATGGTCACTAAGGGTGAAGTGAAGATGACCGTGGCCGGAAATGTTCTGCTGAATACCGGTAATAGTGGGGAAGGCGATTATACGGCACGAGAATTTAAGTTGACCAACAGTGCGGATTGGTCAAATGGTTACATTGAAGTGAAGTTTGAAGATGCCGATCCCGCAGATGGTTGGGGTCCTAACCTTTACTGGATGGAATTGGGAAAAGGCTCGCGTTGGCAAGAACGATTAAAGTATATTCATTGGGACACGACGAAGATTGTGTGGAATGTTGGATATCCCGATGGTTATGCGAGTGAATTTCGGGGGACGACGACCGACTTCACTGTTGGAGGCGATATTTCAACACTACAGAAAGATGGAACGATAAAACTTCGTTGGAACCAATCGATAGATTCAACGAAAAAATATTACTTCCTGGCAGGAATGATTGCTCGATTGAATGGTGGATTTAACAAAGTGGATGGTACCGACTATATCGATATCGGTGATAATGGGTCGAATGAAATTGCTGAGTCAACCGGTGGAGAAAAAGTATACGATATCGACATTACCTCACAAGTCCTGGCATCAGGTAACGTTGTCAAACTATCCCTTCCAACGGGAGCTCGCTATGATTTCTTCGCAGTCATTGAGGTTTCCCCAACCCCGGTAACAGATATGAATTCACTCCGCATTTCGTTCGGGGGCAATGAACAAGCGGTTAATTTTAGTAAATTGATTAATTATTCTATGCTGCACACCCTCGATTTATTGAATTATGAAAATTCAGGGTTGATTGATGCGTCTCCGATGAATGGTGAGTTTTGGAACAGTTATTGGATCGCCGATATAGGTCCGGGAGTTACCGAAATATTCAAGTGGGGTTATTTAGATCGGACTCGGGAGACATTAGCCTACACTGTGCCAAGTACGGATGGCCATTATGAATCAGATACTGCTGCCGGGAACTTGATTTTTAATACCATGGCAAACTTGATGAGAGCCGATAACTTGAGCGCAGCAACACAAACCTCTTACTGGAATCGACTGAAAAACGGAATGAACCGTCTTATGCAGTATGTGGACGACAATGCATATGGTCTTGTTTATGGGACAAACTGGGAGACATCCTCAGACAGTCTGGGCATTTATTCGAACAGCACCTCTTACGTTGCTTTGAAAAATGCTGCGGATATCGCTAATCGACTGGGTTACACGTTCGAACGGGATAATTGGAATAATTATGCCCAAAGGATTTATGATGGAATGAACAATCATCTTCGATGGACAAGTAATACGACTTGGTTGGCCAAACCGATGACCAAAGGAACATGGAAATACGGGATCAACCGCAATGGAACGAATCCGACCGGCGTACGGGCGGCTTGGCATTCGGTCGGATCACAGAAAGACGGTTATTTCGGATTGAAAGAAGACGTTTCATTGTTCAGGGATGTATCCAATTATACGCTCGATACGCATCGGGACAATTTTTGGACAAATTGGAAAGCTTATGGCAACAACAAAGGGTTTGGCACCGATTACGGCGTTCTGTCGGAACGTGGGGGCTGGCCGCTAAATTCACTGTTGGAAGCAGATCGAATGGCGGAAGCGAAGAAGAATTTGGAACATATTATCTTTAATTCAACCGATATGAACTTCGCCCCGAAAGGTCCGAATCCGTCTAACCAATGGGATAATGCAGGTGACTTCATGGAATATTCACCATGGGATATCATTCGCGAAACCGACCCGCAGGATAAGGGAAGTTCCTCCCTTGTAGGCAATGGTGCCGGTAACGAAGACCTGAATCTAGTCGAATATATTTTGTTCTTAAAAAATGCCCGTATCATGGCGGGAGTAGATGATGCACTGTATGGATCGAACAATTTGGTTCTCATTCCGCGTCTGCCTTGGGGCTGGGATCGTGTGAATGTGGAGAAATGGCCAGTTACCTATAAGAACGGTACAGCTTTTGCGAGAACGAATGTCACCTACAACATGACGGTTGAACCGAAGAAAGCGACAATGAATGTTTCCGCCGGCACTTCAATTTCGGGAGTACAGATGCGTCTTGGCCCCTTTGACCCGACTGCAACGGTTTCATCTGTTACAGTGGCGGGCGCGGGTGCTTCTTACACGACAGAAGTGAAGGGTGATGCAAGATGGGTATGGGTGACTACAGATATTGGAACTACCTCTAAGGCGGTTGTTGTCAATTTGGATGTACTAAAGATTACAGCCTCATACAATTTCGACACCAATAGTTTGGCTGGCTACACGAGCAATGGCGGAACTTGGTCAGCTTCCGGCGGAAAAGCTAAGGTAACGTCCACGGGTGATGCTTGGAATATTGCAGTTGATACAGTTGGAAATCACTCGGTATCTGCCGACGTGAAATTGGTCTCCGGCAATGCTGCAGGTGTGAGTATACGGACGAACAGCACGGGTGCGAATGGATACGACTTGATTCTTGACCGGGTGGACGGACTTCTGAAACTAGTTAAACGCCCATATGCCGTTCTAGCTTCCACACCTGTGAATGTCAGTTTACAACGGACGTATAACTTGGAATTACTAGCCCATGGGTCGACTTTAGAAGGATACCTCAATGGTGTGAAAGTATTAGAAAAATGGGATACCACATACACTTCAGGACAGCATGGCCTGTTTGCTTATAATTCTACCAGCGAGTATGACAACGTAGTTGTTAAATCAGTAATACATGATAATTTTGCTGGCCCATTAGGAAGCGCCTGGACATGGCAAGTTCCATTAGCGGGGCCCGCGTATTCATTTACAAGCGGTAAGTTTAGATTGAATGTACCGAATACAAATACCTATGACAGCTGGACCACCGTTGATAATGCTCCTAAGCTTAGTAGGACGGATATGAATACCGGGAACTGGACGATGGAAACAAAGGTAGATCTTGTCACTTATACGGCAGGTCAAAACTTCCATACGGGCTTATTTGTTAAATTTGCAAACAATGATTATTTATTCTGGGGTAATTATAAAGGTAACTCACTAGCGCTGGAGCGTTCCGGAATTCCGGGCCTTGGATATGTGGGCAGCTATACAAGTCCAACGGTTTACCTTAGGATAAGAAAGTCCGGAACAGCATACTTTGTCGATTATAAAGCGAACTCAGGGGATGCGTGGACAAATGCGGCTAGTTACTTTCATGGGGTACAACCTCTATCAGGAGGGGTGATGAGCAAAACATGGTCAGCACTCAATAATACGACAGATTTCGACTCTTTTACGCTTAACACTAATAAGTAGTTAGTGTGCGCTAAAGGCAAACCCGGCTTATTCGGATACAGTAGGAACATCCAAAAGAAGGCAATCTCCTGGAGGAGGTTGCCTATCCGAGTAAATACCATAGCTCCCGGGTATATGAAAACCGATTTAACCGCTCCCTATTTCAACGAGAATGGGGAAATGGTACAGCGTTGGATGGACTTATCGCCCATGGGCAGACCCGGAAATCCGGAGGAGCTCGGGGGCATAGCTTTATACCTGGCTTCGGATGCCTCTTCTTTCGCAACTGGCGCAGTGTTTGTTATTGACGGGGCTACACGGCTTGGCAAGTTATATTTTATCCAGTTCATCCAGTAATTTTCTAACAGCTTCTTCGTCCCTCGAACCGCTTTGTTTGAAAGCAGCCAGCATTTTCTTTAGTTTATCGGCGATCACTTCATTTTCTTCGAACTCCGCTTGGTGCGCCGGATCAAACCACACATAATTTTCGTCCCGCGAGCTGTTGCGCAGAAAAGGACGCGTCCAGTAATCCGGATAACTATACTCCCCATTCTCTATAATGATGGCCAACACTTCATCGGTCTCCAAGGGCATAAGATGATAGTAGGTTTCTTTGTGATCGTTGTCGGCAATTAGCTGATGTACATAATAATATAACAAATAATGCTCCCCGGTTTCCTTGTCTTTAACGATTTCGTAGGTTTCCGTGGGGGCTGCATTAAGTTCCTTGACCATTTCAAGCCTTTCCTGCAAAAGATAGTGGGGAACTAATTTGGCGTGTTTGAAAGATTCGACCATTTTCTTGCCACCTCACCTTTGTCGTTTGATCATAATTTATCAATTTCCACTATAACATTCAAGCTTCAGAATTTGACTGAGGTTGGGTCGGCTCGAAGTATTGACCGATCTCTTTACGGTTCTCGCGTCTGTAGGTGCCAGGGGGAAGCCCATACTTTCGGCGAAACTGCCGGCTGAAATATGCGGCATCACCAAGGCCGCAAGCCGCTGAAATAGCATCAAGCGTATCGTCTGAGTTGATGAGCAAACGCTCCGCACGCCGAAGGCGCAGTTCTGTCAACAAACGCATGGGCGGCATGCCGAACGTTTCGCGGAAAATCCGGTCGAAATACACCGGATGAAGATGCATGCGTTCTGCGAGCAGCCCGCGGTCCAATCTGTCCGCCATCTTGTCAGTCATAAACCGAAGCACTTGTGCAAACCTGCCCTTTCCGTTCATTAGACCCTCCGCCCGTTCCGGTTCACCGGACTTTTCCCAAGACAGCAGCAGCATGTCTAAGAGCTCAAGTGTCAAAACCGTGGCGCGAAAGTCGCGAAAACGGGAATCGGGCGGCAAACGCCATGTATCTACAAGCCTCCGGAAAGTTGAGGAATAAGCAGACGGATCGGATAGTGTGACCACAGGAGGAAGAGGATAGTAATCCAGAAGATCCAGATACTGCTCAAGCTTAATGTCCACAAACATCCACTGATGTGTTCCTTCTCTATCACTATGCTCCGAGAACGGAAGCTCAGGAGGGTGAATCATCACCTGGCCGCTTTTGACAATGGATGTGGCCTCACCAGATCGTGTAACGACTTCACCCTTAAGGACATGGCTAATGGTCCAATAGGGGACGGATAGGTCAGTAAGGTTAAGTTTAGTATAGTGGCTCTCCTTTACTTCATAAAGCATAACTTGAATCTGTTGGTTCGTAACGGAATGTATCATAACAGCCTTCAGCCTCCTGCCGCGCACTATGAAATGAAGTTGAGATCGTACAAAATTCGGTTGAATACACCAATGGTTTAAAGGGTTGTTGTCTCCTACAATAAATAATAAGAACAAGATGATCAACAGAGGAGAGATTCACATGGCCAAACTGAATGATACGCAGCTTGAACAATATGCAGAACAGGGATACATCATTTTTGAAAATTTGTTTACAACCCATGAAATGACCGAACTGACCGCTCATATCGACAAACTGGACGAAGAAAGAGAAACGGAGCTTAGACTGATCGGGCAACAAGGGATCAGCATACCGAGCCAAATTAATTTTACCGCCCATTTGGTGAATCAGAACGAGTTTATCAACCGCTTCTCCATGGAGCATAAGTTTGTCGATATTACCACATCTATCCTGGGGCCGGACATTAAACTGTACTGGGATCAGTCAGTTTACAAGCGCCCGGAGGCCAATCGCGACTTTCCATGGCATCAGGATACCGGTTATGCCCTAACCGAACCGCACCATTATACCACATGCTGGCTTGCGCTAGAAGACGCAACGATTGAGAACGGATGCATCTGGGTCATGCCGGGTTCACATCATCAGGGCTTATTGATGCACAAGGAGACTGATGTCGGCAAGCAGTGTTACTTTGGGGAAGATCCAGGTATTCCTGTTCCACTTAAGGCAGGCAGCATGGTAGCTTTCAATTCCCTTTTGTTCCATCGAAGCACCCCGAATTTAAGCACTACGACAAGAAAGGGCTATATCCTTCAATACTCTATCGCGGATTCCTATAGTCCATTAACCGGGCAAGTATTCGATAACGGTCCAATCATTGCTAAGGATGGAAATCCGGTATTACAAGCCGACGGACAGTTTTCTGTTTGAGAAGGGGTGAGTTAGATGAGTTCGCTTATCCAATGCTGTTCAACGAACCTCTTGAAACATAAATATGTGAACAAATTGATAGATGAGAAGAATCGCGGCGCAACCGCGCAAGTCGAAGGTTGTCTCGGTAATTGCGGTATATGCCGCGATGGTGCTTATTGGCTTCGTGACGGACAAATCGAAAAACTTTCTGCTTCCGATTATGAAGGAATCTAGTATAATGTTTGGAAGGCGGATCATTCTTACTGCTAATTCAAATCGGGAGAATTCTTATGCACAAGGTAAGCGCAATTAGCCGCTTTAGCCATACGATTTTTATCACAGTGACTTTACTGTATTGGATGACTCTATACATTTATGTGCCGATCTTAACGCCCTATCTGGATAGCCAAGGAATCAGTTATTGGTTAATGGGTGTGGTGCTCGGGAGTTACGGGTTTATGCAGGTTTTTGGAAGGCTGCCGCTGGGGATTTATTCGGATAAACTCCAGCGGCGCCGTCCTTTTGTTGTGTTGGGCTTAGCCACAGGTGCTCTCAGCTGCCTGTTGTTCACGATGGGCGAACATTGGGGCTGGTCCCTTGCAGCAAGGGCAGTTTCCGGTATTTCTGCCTCCAGTTGGGTGGCGTTTACCGTATTGTATGCCAGTTATTATTTGAAGAATAACGCTACCCGGGCCATGGGGCAGATCAGCACTATGACAGTTTGCGGACAGTTGATCGGGATGGGATTAAGCGGATGGTTGGCGGAAGAATGGGGTTGGATTAGTGTATTTTATACCGGTGTGGTTATAGGTTTGATTGGATCAGCAGCGGCCTTCTTCGTCCATGAAGCGGCTCCGGATTTAACTCGCGCACCTATCCAGGCCAAAGACTTGTCCAGTGTCATTCGTACCCCTATTCTGCTAAAAGTATCGGTGTTGTCGATTTTGGCGCATTGTGTTTTATTCATTACGATGTTTGGATTTACTCCGGCTCAGGCGGTGATGATGGGCGCATCGGGGAGTGATTTGAGTTTGTTGGTTTTCGCCTTTATGATTCCTCATGCCGCTGCGGCTTACGCTACCGGCAGGTGGATCGTACCGCGTATTGGCGCTTGGAATGCTGTGATGATGGGTTTTGTGGGTAGCTCGATTTGTACGGTGGCGATCGCCTTGCTGCCTTCTTTGCACTGGATGATTGTTACACAAGCTTTGAATGGGTTTGCCCAAGGCATGCATCTGCCGCTGTTATTGGGACTTGCCATTCAGCGTGTAGATAAGGACAAGAGGGCTACAGCGATGGGTTTCTATCAATCGGTCTATTCGGTGGGGATGTTCGGCGGGCCTTTTCTGGCAGGATGGATGAATGAAGCAGGCGGTCTGGCCAGCGGGTTTTATCTGGGCGGGGCGTTCGGACTGACCGCGGCGCTGTTGACTCTGTATTGGAGCCAGAGGGAGGGTGGGTTGAGGTGAGGGGAAGGAAGAGTCTTCCTCTACGACATGGCTGCGAGCCCTGTGCCGAGCAGTAGGGAAAGAAACTTCCTCTACAACTATCGCAGGCAACCGGAACCCGCTCAATAGAGTAAGAAACTTTCTCTACAGCCTGCTCGAGCAGCCCGAGCCCGCTCGATAGAGAAAGAAACTACCTCTACAACCTACCCGGGCAGCCAGATCTGGGTGAGCAATTAAATTGCTCACATGCCTAAAGGCAGTTCAATATCCACTTCGCGGCGCAGTTGTGCGGAACGCAGAATGCCGTCGATGACCGCTTGGTTGCGAACAATTTGTTCGCAAGGAACCGGTGCGGGTCGGCCTTCGCGAATAGCCCAGACGAAGTCGTGGACTTTTTCATCGAAGAGGTTTAGTTTGTGGGCAATCAACGGGATTGGACTTTCTGTGTGGTGTCCGGATATGTCGTGGAACAGCTTGATCGAGCCGACTTGTCCGTCCCAGACTCCACTCCAAGGCCCGCTGCCGGCCGAAGTCACTTTCATCCCCGCATCCGTACCTAGAAATAGGGTATCTCCGAGGGTGTCCATGTGCATGGCCCACGATATTTTGAAATTGAGCACCAAATCTCCTTCGAATCGAATAAGCGCAACGCCGAAATCTTCTACATCGAATCGGCTGGATTCGGGATGATATTTAGGATTTGTGCCGAAATGGTTCGAGGAATAAGCCGAAACCGTCAGCGGTCTTGGGTATCCAAGAGCGTTAAGCGCCATGTCGAGCGAGTAGCAGCCTATATCAGCTAATGCTCCTGCGCCTGCAAGATCCTTGCGGACAAAGGTGCCCCCTGGCATGCCGCGTCGACGTCCTCCGCCTGTCTGCACATAATAAACCTTACCCAGCTGACCGGATTGGATGACATCTCGAATGATTTTCATGTTGGGGTCGTATCGCGGTTGAAAGCCGATGGTCAGCATTCCTGGAGACTGTTGCGAAACTAGTGTCATATCTACGGCCTCTGCTAATGTCACGGACATTGGCTTCTCTAATAAGACGTGTTTGCCTGCTCTGAGCGAATCTACCGCTGTTTGATAATGGGCCGCGTTAGGTGTACAAATGCTGACGCCATCGAGTTCTAACTCTAATAACCTCTCGTGGCTTTCATAAGCTTTGGCATTCTGCAGATCCAATGCAGTAATGAACTCGGCAGCTCTGCCCGGAACAACATCGGCAACGGCCGAAATTTCAATACCAAGCATCGATTTATAAGCCCGGACGTGAGCTCTGGCAATGCCGCCGCTTCCGATAATACCGATTTTGATCGTTTTGTTCATCATGTGTTCTTTCCTTTCTCGTTCAACTGAAGCTGTTCTTTGCGATATTGTTTGGGAGTCAAACCGAAGCGTTTTTTAAAAACCGAATACAAATAATTGCTGCTGGAGAATCCATGCGTCTCGGAGATGCGTTCGAAGGAGTTCTCCCCCTCAAGCAGCTCCTTACATACGCGGGAAAGCCGAATGTTCTCAAGGTGTTCAGAGAAAGAACCGGCCTCATTCTCCTGGAAGATGCGCTGCAGCTGGCGGCTGCTGATGTGAATTTTCTCCGCTACATCTTTGAGGGTGATCGGGTTGGTGTAATTGTCCAGCATAAACTGGGAAGCCAGCTGATAACGATAATGGTTCATGTCTCTCACCGGGAGCTCGAACGGACCTTTAGGTCCGCCATAGTTTCGCACAGATCTCAGTAAAATCTGAATAATTGATTGTTTGATCACCGTATAAGCACCATGTTGATTTTCGCTCCAAGCCCGATAGGCGGCCAAAAACCATTGCATTGCATTGAATTGGTCAACCACAGGAAACTCCGGCAGTTCACGCAGACGCCTGATGCACTCCTCCGCTTCCTCCGCCTCCATATCCGCTCCCCATTGATCATCTTCCATCCTGTTTCCCAAACTTACAATATCGATATGGAGACACAGCTCGTCCATAGCCTCAAAAGCATCGGCCTCCTGATAGTGAAGCAGTTCCGGGCCGGTTAAATAAAATGCCCCTTCTCCAAGCGGGAATTCTTGATCCCGCATGATCACCTTGCCTTTTCCCCGCGGTATGAAATGCAATTCAAACTCCGAATGTTTATGGAAAGCAACGCTTCTACCCGGCGCAAAGGACGTCAGATGGCATCGCAGCACATGAATGCCGTAATGACCCCAACGGAATTTGAGGTCCAGGCGGTCAAGCGCATGCGGATTGGCTTCCATGGCTTGGAAGAGAAATGGCTTAAGTCCCCGTTTTGCAACAGAGGCAGGGTCTGAGGGAATAGAACGTGTCATCGGGATCACTCACTTTCGGGTGGGGAATGGATGGCTTGAGCAAGTGCAGCTTGAATAAGAAGTCCGGGATTAATGAGCAAGTATAGCGATTCGGACTGGTTTGTTTTGTTGGGCAGAAAGATTGGATGCTTCCATTAACTTGGTTAAATCGGCTGCAAGGTGAATATTGTCATTTGCCGTTGTATTAGTGTTGATATGATCGACCCACTGATGGAAAGCGGAAGGTTTGTCCTGTGGCAGAGTTTGAACGATCCATTCATTTGCCGCTGCTTCACCCAATTTATTGGTACGCAGAAGCAACTCTTCTTT
Source organism: Bacilli bacterium (assembly GCA_036401615.1). GTDB lineage: Bacteria > Bacillota > Bacilli > Paenibacillales > DASWUO01 > DASWUO01. The sequence continues at coordinate 11,275 of DASWUO010000430.1, forward strand.
CGGAAAACCATAGAGCAGAGTGCCGTCTGTGCCATGAACTTCAATGCAAAAAGGCGAGAAACTGTTTACAAACCCGGCCTCCACAATCCCTAATGCTCCGCTCGGATATTTGAGGATGGATACGGCGTTGTCTTCGACTTCTTTTCCGCAGATGTAACCATAGTTGGCGCTAACGCTTTCCGGCATACCAAGGAATAAACGGGTCAAGTACATCGGATGGCAACCGAGGTCCATTAAAGCCCCGCCGCCGCACTGCTCCAAGTTAAAAAAGTGCTCCGGCAGCCACCCGGCAAGAGCTCCGTTATGCGACAATCGAACACGTACCAGCGTAAGCTCACCAAGCAACCCTTTTGCGATAATGTCCTGAATGGCAAGAGTGGAACCATGGTTTAACCGCGGCAGGGAAACGGTCAGCTTCACGCCGGCTTTCTCCACAGCTGCCAAACAGTCATTAAACTCCTTAAGTGTTGTTGCCACTACTTTTTCAGTAAAAATATGCTTTCCCGCATTAGCCGACTTCACAATCACGTCATGGTGCAAATTGGTTGGGGTATCTACAATCACTCCAACGATATCCTTTTGGGCTAGCAGTTCTTCCAGATTGTCGTAAAATTTGACATTCCGTTTCTTTGCCTCGGCTATACCGCGTTCGGGTATTTCATCCCATACGGCAACAATCTCCGTTTCTGGATGTTCCTCCGCCTGTCTGGCGTAATCTCCGGCATGGACATGCCAAAAGCTTAACATGGCAACTTTAATCATTGTTTATCATCCGCTCCTTTTTCTGTGTGTAAAATACACTCTTTCATACTATTACTATAAATATACGACACTGTAATAAGGTAACACAAATAAATGTATTTAATGATGCGATTAGATGACATATTTACTAAGAAATAATGACATTTTGAGTTTTAGCAACAAGCTTTGCCATATACTATACGTCCGTTCTTGTGGGACTGAACCTCATCGGGACTGGGGAATAGAGAAAAAGTTATTATAAGAAGGAATAGTCGCGTTAGAGTGTGTCAAATTGGCTTGAGGGTGAGCTGTAAGAAGGAATAGTCGTGTTAGAGTGTTGAAAGTAATCAATTTTATGCTCGAAAGCAACTGTAAGAAGGAATAGTCGCGTTAGAACAGCAAATCCACTCCATAAGGTGTGTTGTAAGCGGGAATAGTCGTGTTAGATCATAAGAAACCGCCGCTGACGGGCTTGAGCACCCCATTAAAGGTGCTCAAGCCCCGGTAGCCAGCACGGAAAGCAAATAAATGTTATATATCATGACACATAATCATATAAAACTATTGGAATATGAAGTAACAACAATAATTATAGATTATTTTTAGCGAAAATAACTAAAGACAATAAACTGATCGTGTAATATAATATCACATATAAGAACAATAAACCCTCGAAATTAATTCATTTATGTTATATAACATTACATTAATGGGGTGGTGTAAAATGAACGATCCAAGTTTTTCAGATAAAACCCCTGCTTTACTCGAAACCCAAGGACTAACCAAACGTTTGGCGACCTCATCGCCAACAACAACATAGACCTTGTGGTAGAGGCGGGAAAAATCCATGCCATTCTTGGCGAGAACGGTGCAGGCAAAAGCACCCTGATGAAGATGCTCTACGGCGTATATACTCCAGACGGCGGCACCATCCTGATGGAAGGGCAGTCCGTTACGATGTCACCTCCGTCGCAAGCAAGAGCCCATGGCATCAGCATGGTTTTTCAGGACTTCCGGCTTGTTCCTGCGCTGACAGTACTGGACAACATTGCGCTTGCTGCCGAAGGGAAAGGGTTGTTTCTGAAAGGAAAGCTCTTAAGAAAGAAAATCGCTGAAGTATCGCAAAGATACCAGATAGAGGTGAACCCCGACGCTTTCATATGGCAGCTTGATATGGGGCAAAGGCAGCGTGTGGAAATCCTGAAGGTGCTGGTGATCAGCAGTACGCGGATTGTTATCTTTGACGAACCGACCAGTGTGCTAACTCCTCATGAGGTCGAATCCTTCCTGCGTATGGCAGATATGCTGCGGACGGACGGGTACGGTGTGCTGCTGATTACCCACAAGATCAATGAAGTGATGGCCTGCGCAGATCGGGTAACCGTCCTGAGGGCGGGTCAAATCACTTTCTCCGCTTCCCGGGAGGAAGGATTCGATGAAGAGACGCTGGTATCTACCATGATGGGCAGCAAGATTCTCCCTGTAAGCAATAAGGAATCGATGGATCCTTCAATCAATAAATCCACAGCCCTGCAAACGCACAATATCACCATCGCCAATGATCACGGTCAAGTGATTCTGCGAAACATCAACCTTTCCTTGCATAAAGGGGAGATCGTAGGCGTAGCCGGTATTTCGGGCAATGGGCAGCGGGAACTGGCAGAGGTGTTATTCGGCTTAAGAGTTCCTTTGGAAGGGACGATTTCTTTCAATAATAAGGATGTAACGGGTTCCCCGCCCCGGGTGTTCATCGAAGCAGGCATGGCTTATGTCTCGGAGGATCCGATCAAGGAATCGGTGATCCCTGAATTTTCGATTCTGGAGCATATGGTGCTGGCCGGTTTGCCCATGACCCCTAAGGGGCTTGGTGTAGATTGGAAATCGATCGACTCCGCGTTAATCAACATTGAAGAGGTGCGCACTTTAGGATTAGCGGCTTCTGACCGAAGGGCTGATACGCTCTCCGGCGGGAATGTGCAGCGCATGGTGTTATCCCGGGCGATGCTGCGCAACCCGAGCATTCTGGTTGTAAGCTACCCGAGCCGGGGGCTTGATATCGGAACAGTGCGTTCTATTCAAAATATGCTTGTAGCACTGGCAGCGAAGGGTTCGGCGATCCTGCTGATATCCGAGGACTTATCGGAATTGTTCGATCTCTCGGACCGCATCGTGGTATTAGCGAATCAACAGCTGCTTGGACCGTATTTTCCTGAAGAGACGGATCCTTTCTCGATTGGCCATACGATGCTGAAAGGGGAGACGGCCTAGTGGTGAAAACATTAAATGTTCAAACAGCCAAACCGGCGGTCCAAGCTCTCTATGGACGGGCGATTAAACCAAATATGTACTTGATTCTGACTATCCTGGGGCCGTTGTTTGTTTTCGCCGTCTTCCTGCTGTTGGCTGGAGCTAACCCGCTTGAGCTATACTCCACGATGATTCGTTCCACCTTCGGGGACTTGTATGGATTTGGCGAGGTAGTGATTAAAGCCACCCCTTTTATTCTTACAGCATTAGCCGCAGGACTTCCTGCCAAGGCAGGGATGATTAATGTCGGGGGCGAGGGTCAGCTTGTTATCGGAGCATTGTTCGCCACTTGGGTCGGAGTACTTTACTTAAATGATGTTCCGGGTATTATTGGTCTTCCCTTGATCTTTATAGCCGGTGCCCTTGGCGGTGCCCTATGGGCAGGTATAGCCGCTGTACTTAAGGTAAAGGGCCGGATGAATGAGACGATCACTACCCTGCTGCTGAATTATGTCGCTTATTTTACAGTCGGCTATTTCGTCCACGGTTTATTGAAGGATCCGGAATCCTTCAATTGGCCCTTCTCCCCGGAGCTTGCCGAACCCTTGCGGCTGCCCACCTTCTCAAGCGTCAGCCGGGTGCATATCGGCATATTTATTGCCATAGCATTAGCGGTGCTGGTCTGGTTTGTGATCGCCAAGACGCGGGTGGGCTTTCGGATTCGTGTGGTGGGCGGGAATATTCTGGCGGCGCAGCGGGCTGGTTTGAATACCGGACGAACGCAATTCTGGGTGCTGGTTGCGGCAGGTTCTCTTGCCGGAATCGCCGGGGTTATTGAAATTACCGGCATTGAAGGAAGGCTGCGGGCGACTACCGGTGTGAATTACGGATACTTGGGCTTCCTGGCCTCTTGGATGGCTTGGAACCACCCGCTGTGGTTGGTAGGAACAGCTTTTGTTATAGGCATGATCAGTGTCGCGGGCAATTCCTTGGAAATTAGCTCAGGACTTCCTGCTTCATCGGTTCAAATCTTGATGGCGTTAGTATTGTTTGCCATTCTTGCTGTAGGCAGGAGGAAACAAGCATGATCCTCATTGATATTTGCACCGGGGGTGTCCGGGCTGGAACGTCAGTATTGTACGCCAGTCTGGGGGAACTGATCGCTGAACGGGCCGGGGTAATCAATTTAGGTACGGAAGGCTCGATGCTGTCGGGAGCCTTAGGTGCTTTTGCCGTCACGGCTTGGACCGGGAATCCCTGGTTGGGTATCCTGGCAGGCGGAGCTGGCGGAGCACTTACTGCATTGGTCCATGCTTTCCTGGTCATTACAAGAAATGCCAATCAGCTGGCATCGGGTTTGACAGTGATGTTCTTCGCAATGGGCGTCACCGCTTTTCTGGGCCGGGGTTTTGTGAGTAAACAAATCCATGGTTTCGAACCTTACCCGATTCCCTTATTATCCGATATTCCGGTGCTGGGTCCGATTCTCTTTAACCATGATGTCATGACTTATTTCTCTTTCATCCTTGTCCCCTTATTATGGCTGTTGTTATTTAAATCCCGTTGGGGAATCATCGTCAGAGCAACCGGGGAAAGGGAAGAGGTCGTTTATGCCTATGGATTCTCACCAAAGATGATTCGTTACCTTGCCGTGATTGCCGGCGGCTGCTTGGCTGGGATTGGCGGAGCGCAGCTCTCCATAGCCTACACCCACACTTGGGTGGAGAATATGACCGCAGGCAAAGGCATTATTGCCGTAGCCTTAGTCATCTTCGCTTCATGGAGGCCATCCCGGGCGATGCTTGGCGCTTATCTTTTCGGAGGGGCCCAAGCCCTGCAGATCATCGTTCAGCAAAACGGCTATCCCGTTTCACCCTTCCTCCTGCTGATGACACCGTATGTGTTAACCTTGATTGCTCTGTATGTAGTCGAGAGAAGGCAGCGAAGCCAAATTCCGGAGGGGTTGAGCAAGGTGTTCACCGGGTCCGGGTGAGATGTAATGCGGAAAAATGAGATGTTGATTAATAAATAACAATCCATTTTCTGCTCTGAAGTAACTGTAAGCGGGAATAGTCGGGCTAGACTGCAATTCCATTCCTTCATGTGGGCTGTAAGCCGGAATAGTCGGGTTAGAGTGTTAATTCATTCCTTAATGCGGCCTGAATGACCGGATTAACGCGGAATATGCGCTTTAAATAGTGATACCGATCATTGCGATTGATGTGGATAGAAGTAATTCATGTTTATAGCGCGTGTTCACTTGAACCGCTCCTAGAGTATTTTGCAAGAAAAAAATTTAATTGGAGGTCTGCACTATGGCAAAGTTCAAGTTGGGTACGAAGGGGTTTAAGGCGGCTACAGCAAATGTTAAAGCAGCATCGAGGGGTATTATGGCAGCGATATTGGTGTTAACGTTGATTTTTGCAGCGGCTTGCACCAACAACAACGAGTCCGGAGCGAATGAAGGGCCGGGAGTAGGCGGTAAAGCGGTTGGATTTATCTTTGTCGGCGCCAAGGATGACTTCGGGTATAACCAAGCAGCTTACTTGGGAAGTGAAGGGGTGGCCAAAGCTTTCCCTGACTTAAAGGTGTTGAGAACAGAAAATGTACCGGAAACCGCAGAGGCGGAAAGAGTCATGGAGGAAATGATCAAACAGGGCGCGAAAATTATTTTTCCAACTTCTTATGGACACTTGGATCCTGCATTAGCCGTTGCTAAGAGGCATCCGGAGGTATTGTTCTTCCATCAGGGCGGATTGAAAACAGCAGAAAATTTAGGGACTTACTTCGGAACGATCTGGGAGCCAGTCTATCTAGCGGGAATTACAGCTGGAAAAATGTCGAAAACAGGAAAGCTCGGTTACATCGTTTCCGTGCCGATACCACAGGTATTGCTGAATGTGAATGCTTTCGAGCTAGGGGCTAAATCTGTTAACCCTGCGGCAACAACTACGTTGGTCTTTACAGGCAGCTGGTGTGATCCGGCACAACAAGCCAATGCGGCGAACAGTTTAATCGATCAAGGCATTGACGTGCTTTCGCAGCACCAAGATTGCACGAAGACGGTTATCGAAACAGCCGAGCGGCGCGGGGCGTTGACCGTGGGCTACCATGCGGATGCTTCAGCGCTTGCTCCCAAAGGATGGTTAGTGGGTTCGGTGTGGAATTGGTCAGCGTTATACAACGATATGGTGCAAACAGCGATTGACGGCAAGTTTAAAGGCAGCAAATACGACGGTAAATTCCGCGGCATGTTGAAGGACGATATCGTGCAGTTAACTTCGTTTGGTTCTGCAGTTCCGGATGATGTGAAGAAAATGGTTGAGGACACTAAGGCAGCTATGCTGGCAGGAACGTTCCACCCGTTCACCGGTCCAGTCAAGGATCAAAGCGGTACGGTACGGATCGAAGACGGCGTGAAACCCGAGAATGACTTCTTGGAGTCGACGGACTACTTGGTTGAAGGTGTCATTGGTACGATTCCCCAGTAATTAGAATAAGTAATTGAATGAAAAAGACAGTCTTTACTCAAGGAGTTGAACGTATGCATATTGAAGCCACTCCCTACAATTGGCCTTACGATGGTGAATTGATCCCCAGCCGAACAGCTTTACTTATCATCGATATGCAAATCGACTTTTGCGGCAAGGGCGGATATGTCGACCGGATGGGATATGACTTGTCTCTTACGGCCTGTGCGATACAACCTATCAAACAACTTTTGGGGAAAATAAGAGAAATCCCGGACTTCACAGTAATCCATACTAGAGAGGGACACCGACCCGATTTATCCGATCTTCCGGCCAACAAACGTTGGCGCAGCGCTCAAATTGGGGCAGAAATCGGTTCCCTCGGACCGGCGGGACGCATTCTGGTAAGGGGAGAGCCCGGATGGCAGATCATTGAGGAGCTAGCCCCGATTGAAGGCGAGATGATCATTGACAAGCCGGGAAAAGGCAGCTTCTATGCAACAGATCTTGATCTGATTTTGCGGACGAAGGGGATTACCCATCTTATCTTGACAGGCATCACTACGGATGTTTGTGTGCACACCACAATGCGCGACGCCAATGACCGCGGGTACGAATGCCTTATTCTTGAGGACTGCACGGGTGCAACGGATCACGGAAATCACCTTGCAGCCCTTAAGATGGTGGCAATGCAGGGCGGTGTGTTTGGCAGCGTTTCATCTTCGGCAAAAGTGATTGCAGCATTGAGGCCGTGAGGCCGCCTGCGCAAGCCACCCAATCACACACATACCTAATCAGGAGGACAAACAAAAACGATGATAACATCTACGGAAACAAAGGTACTCACAGGAGAAGACATGACATGGACACTTATCCCGGATCACGTGCACTTATACCACAAAGAAATTGTCAACGCAGCCGCGGCCGACTCCATGGGAATCAGGTTGAGCTCCATACTGTGGGAGCAGATTGGAGTGGGTGGCGCGGTACTCCCGCATTTTCACGATGTGGCAGAGGTCATTCATATCACCAAAGGCAAGGTAAAACTCCTGTGCAACGGAGAATGGAAATATCACAAAGCCGGGGATACCTTCCACGTTCCGGCCGGGACCGTGCACTCCGTAGCCAATGATGACATCTCACCAACCGAACAAATCAGCATTTTTATGCCAGCCGACAATGAGGCGCCTGCCAACCATTTCTTCAGAACATTTCTAGTCGATGACATCCATTCGAAGATTCCCGTGAAGGAGCAATCCAATGCCTGATGAACTTAGCATCTCCGCCATGCCTTATCCGTTTCACTGCCGTGTGAATAAAACCGCATTAGTGATGATCGATATGCAAAATGATTTCTGTACATCAGGCGGATTCGCTGAATTGTTAGGCAATGATGTTTCACTAACCAAAGCTATTATTCCCGCAATGCGAGTAGTTTTGGATGTGTGCCGCCAGCTTGGAATGCTGGTCATTCACACCAGGGAGGGACATTTGCCTGATTTATCGGACTGTCCTCCAAGCACGCTTAAGCGCAGTAAAGCCAAGGGTGCCGGCATCGGTGATGTTGGCCCCATGGGTCGAATCCTTATCAGGGGCGAACTGGGTCATGCCATTGTTCCCGAGCTTACCCCGCTTGAGGAAGAGTGGATCATTGATAAACCGGGCAAAGGGGCGTTTTACAACACGCAGCTCGACAGCAGGCTCAAAAGCAGGCAGATTGAATCCCTGATCTTGACCGGAGTGACCACCCACGTCTGTGTTCATACGACACTCCGGGAAGCGAATGACCGGGGATACGAATGTTTGGTGCTCGAAGATGCTACAGCAGCGTTTGACCTCGAGACCCAAGAAGCGGCGATCCGTATGATTCATCAACAGGGCGGCATCTTTGGCTGGGTATCGAATACGGCAAGCCTGATCAACAGTCTTTAAGCGTACACCGGTTCCGTCAGGAACCTAATCCAGGACTTACCCACTTGCAGGATAAATATCCCAATTATGATTAAATAATAGCTATATAGGAACTTAGGGCGAAGTATGGCAATAACTACGATTGGTTATGCAATAATATAGATACATTAGTCTCCTTAAAGGCAGATAAAGCAAGTTCATGCCCTAACGAGGATCGGTGATTCTCCGTTAGAGCATAACTTTGCAATAACT
>DASWUO010000431.1:0-3983 GCA_036401615.1 Bacilli bacterium
TCCAAAGGTATCAAAAAATGTTTTTTGCTGGCCGGTTAACTGAAATTGCTCCATGGTATAAACCTCCAATTTAAATTAATTAAACGATCTTTCCCCCAGGATACCTTGTGAGAATTTCCTTATCATGACCAGGCAGCAAAATAGCATTCTCTTCTCTAAAACGCTTTAAGGCCGCCACGGATTCGTACAAACTTACAGCGAGTCCTATCGGATGATTCTGTTCCAAATTATCGTACAGATAAGCCACGTCACCGGTTAAAATTACCTTTCCCCGTTCCGTTGCGATCTTCACGGCTTGCGAACATGCCGTATGTCCTCCGGTCCACATTACTTCAATTCCCGGAATGATTTCAGCCTCATCTTCCACTAGCTTGATCTGATCCCACATCGATGCTTCCATATAGTCCAATACATCCTTGGGAAATTGATCGAACACTGGATGAAGCGGGTTTTTCGCAGCGTACCATCCCTTCCTGTTTACAATAACCTTCGCCTTTGTGAAAAGCGGTATGTTCGCAATATGATCATGATGCAGATGCGTCAAAATCACAATATCAATATCATCCGGCCTAAGATTGTGTTTTTCAAGAAGGCTGAGCGTATCTTCTCCTGGAGCTACCGGAAATCCCTTTTCGCTTTTACGTGCGCTCTCACGAAGCTTGTTTTCGAATTCCCCGCCCATTCCCGTATCCACGAGAATGTTCCTGCCCCCGCCTTGCATTAACCAAAAATAACAATTGACGTCCCTGACTTTATCAAATCCTCTCATAAAAAGAAAAATGGCCTCAGGAGCCGTATGGGTAGCTGTTCTTAAACATTGCACACTGTATTTAAGTTGTTTATCCATCGAATCCTCCTTTGAAATGGTTACAGTTCATAGATGAAATCGAGTGCATTCTCTCTAAGCTCAATACCTGCTCCAATTCCTTTTGGCAAAGTAAACCACCCATTTAGCGGCGCCTGAATGCCTGTAAATACCGGGTCATGATTTTCTTCATCCGCCCCATGAATGTAGGCAAATTCAGCCATCGGAATGTTCGGTTCGGCAAAAACCAAATGCAGCGCCCAAGGTTGAAGCCCTCCGGCATGGGGAATGACCGGGATGTGCTGAGCAGAAGCCATGGCAATTATTTTCTTCGCCTCCGTTAAGCCGCCGCACCAGCAAATATCCGGCTGCAATATTTCCGCCCCCCTTACATCAAGCAGTTGTTGGAACCCGAATCGTGTGTATTCGTGTTCCCCCGTAGCTATCGCCGATGTGGTTACTTTGCGGTTAATTATGCCATATCCCTGATAATCGTCCGGGGGAAGGCTTTCCTCAATCCATTTCACTCTGTAAGGCGCCAATATTTCCGCCATGCGAATCGTATAATCGACATTCCAAGCCATATAGCAGTCGAGCATAATTTCCTTGTCCGATCCAAGGGTTTCCCTGGCCCGCCTTACCAGTTCCTCGTTCTTGTCCATCCCTTCCTTGCCTGAGGCAGGGCCGTAAGGCATGGCCAGTTTTTGCCCCAAAAAGCCGCGTTCCCTCGTTTTTTCAAAGTCGTTGCCGGTTACATAAGCCTGCACCTTATCCTTGGCGGGGCCGCCCAGCGTTTGGTAGAGAGGCTCGTTTCGCGCCTTGGCAATTAAATCCCAGAGAGCCAGATCGACTGCGGAAATGGCCATGATCGGCAGGCCTTTGCGCCCGTAAGGCAAGGTCGCTTTAAACATGATGTCCCAGTGCCGCTCCACCTGAAACGGGCTTTGGCCAATGAGGAAACGGCTGAGATGATCCTTGATGATCGATCCGGCCGCAATGCCGCCCGGGCACTCGCCTAATCCCGTTATGCCTTCGTCGGTTTCAATTTGCACGACCACTCTGCCTCCTCCGCCTAGCCAGGAAGAGCGGCGGTCGAAATATTCCGGATAAATCGACATCGGGTTGGCAATAACTGTCTCGGATAACCATGATCCCTTTTTGGGCTGCGGCTTTTCCTCCGAAGGATTGTTTTCAGACTTGGAATGGTTTACTTCCCGGGCTTTGTTATTTCCCGTTAAAAACACTTTTACATTGATAATTTTCAATGCGATACCTCCCTCTTGTTTCACCACATTAGTCACGAGCTATTCTCTATTGATGTCTTCAAGGAGATACAATATAGGTTCCATCTTCATTTACTAATAATTGATTGCGGCCTCCATTAGCCCCCGTGTTATCCCATGGCCAAATGTCCCGGAAATACCAGCGTGCTTCAGGCCCAAGCTTTTCGATTACCTCCGGCGTTACATTGCTGTAACGATGCCAGCGCATGCCAATATTACAAAAAGCGAATAGGATAGCGACCCTGGAATGATTGGGGTTATTCCAAACCGGGCCGGCGTGGCATGTATTTTCACTGAAGAAGACTACGGATCCCGCCGGAGCTTCATATCCCTCAAAAGGAGAAGAATAGGTATCTTTATGTTCCCGAAACGAAGCAGGGACGGGCAAATTGGCTTTATGGCTTCCCGGCAGAAAAACAGTGCCTCCATCATCCTTTCCTACAGAGTTCAGTTCAACCACCATACGGGTTAATCCGGAATAACTTTGGCCTTGGGTAAAATGATAATGAAAATGCGGATTTCGCATAGGTCCACCCTGATGCGGACCCTGAGTATCTCCTTGCCCTTTCTCTCTTACAACTGAGAAGACCTGATCTAACCTAATGTCCGGTCCGATCAGGTGATGAAGAGTTCCTTTGACAATCGGGTTGCTCAGGATGACTTCAGATGGGCCCCCGGGTATCGTCGAACCCTGTACAATCCCGGCCTTTTGTTCCGCTGCGCTGCGATTTTGCTTCTCTTGATTTATTTGTTCAACTTGCTCCTTCATCGCAGAAACCTGATCCCCCGTAAACACGTTAGGAAATACAATATACCCCTTGAGATCAAATAAAAATTTCTGTACCTCCGTCAACTCATATTGCGAAAAATCCATTTTAAACTCGGTTGCCATATAAGTAGTTCCTCCTATTTTTACTTATTTGTTTTCATTGCTGATTTCCATTTTCCAAATATCTTAACACTTTTAAGTCCAAATTAACGTTTCCAGAGGTGCAGCTGTCCTGCAGTTGGGTTATGTTGTAACAGCCAACGATGGGAAACACGGGAAACGGCTGGGACAGCAAATAACCGAGAGCAACCTGCGTACGGGTGAGGTTTTGTTGGTTTGCCACCCGCTCCAGCCGCTCTAACCGGGCAAAATTTTCGTCATTGTAGTAGTACCCCTCCACATGTTTGGCGGAATTAGCCGCTGAAAGCGGCTCTCCTTTACGGTATCGTCCGCTGAAAAAACCATTGGCCTGCGAGGAATAAGGGATGGCCGCCATACCTGATTTCTCATGGAAAGCGCGATCCCGATCCTCCATCATAACGAGTGTTTTGTCCTCAATAGCATCTTTGTTGGGAACAGCTAAGCTCCACATATTCTGTGTCGCTGCAAAGCCGCGAAACCCTTGTTTCGCGGCGTAGGCGTTAGCTGCCTCAATTCGCGGGACGGTCCAATTCGAGCAGCCGAAATACCTGACTTTACCAGCCTTCTCTGCAATGTTTAATGTCTCCATAATGTCTTCTACAGGACGGTTTGGATCATCCCGATGGAGCCAATACAGATCGATATAATCCGTTTGCAAGTGCTGCAGGCTGGCATTTAAATCCGCGGTAATTTCAATAGGCGACAGCCGCGGTTGATGCAAGTTTTCCAGAGGGGGATGCGCGCCCTTAGTACCCATAATCACATTGTGGCGGGAGTTAGCCCGCTTCAGCCATTTGCCGATCATTTTCTCACTTGCGCTTCTTTCGCCAGGTATCCAGTCGGCATAAATTTTCGCCGTATCGATGAAATTGCCTCCCAAATGCAAAAAAGCATCCAGAAGCCGAAAAGAATCCGATTCCATGACAGTGCTTCCGAGCGAACCGGTCCCCAGACACAAAGTTGAGGCAAGCAGTTCCGTGTGCGG
>DASWUO010000432.1:0-1533 GCA_036401615.1 Bacilli bacterium
ATAAATGAGATGAAATGATGTTTATAATAACAATATTGGATTTAAAGAAGTGATGATTAATGGAAGTAGAAGAATTTGGCAGGGTGGTGGTACTTGGAAAAGGACGGCAAGATTGTTAATATCATAATAAAGATGTTTAATGAAAAGGGTTTCATTTGTTTGCAAAGACATTGAACTTAAATCTGAGGGGGAAGAACAAGTGAAAAGAAATGTAGGTATCGTTCTTATATTAACTTTAGTACTATTAACTATTTTTGGATGCAGCAAGGGCAGCAATAAGACAGAGCCAACAGATGCACCGACAGCTACAAAAGCACCAGTGGTAGAGAATACACCAGCTCCGGAGCCAAAGGAAAAAAGAAAAATAGTGCTTTTAACCATCGCAGGTTACTATACTACCGCTTTAAAGGAAGCGGCTGCAGATTACGCGAAGCTTCGTCCTGAAACGGAAGTAGTTATTGATATTATTTCCGATAATGCAGCTTATAAAGCTACATTTGATTCCAAGATGGCTGCAGGCGGCAAAGATGCGCCCGATATTATCCATACGAATCTGTTAGGTGACTTGGCGGATAACATTGATAAAGGCTGGGTGTTAAACCTATCTGACTTTGCTAATGAGCCTAACGAATACAATGGCGGAAAGACAGTTTTTGAAGGGATTGATCCTGCTTACCACCAATATTCCTATGACCGAAACGGGAGAGTGGGAACCCTAACCTTCGATTTGGTCGGAACCGGGTTTTTCTATAACAAGGATATTTTTGACAAAGAGGGATTGAAAGAACCAACTACATGGGAAGAATTGTTGGAAGTAGCCGCGAAGCTGAAGGCTGCAAATTACATTCCGCTTTCTATGCCAATATTATATGAAGGTTGGATGCATAATGCTTTCGTAGATTGGAGTTCCCGCTCCCTTTATCCGGAAATGCTGATTCTTCCCGGTGATGCCCGATACGATGAAGCGGTGCATAAACGAAATACCGAAATTAAATACGATGCAAACGCAGATTTTGATTTTGGAGCCGTGTATGATCCTGAAAAGCAGTACACCATGGTCTCATCAGGTAGGTATGATAACCAAGGACCTGCAGAGAAGAAATTCTGGACACTGTTGAAAGACTTATCGCAATTTTACCAACCGGGTTACAAAACTACAGACGACCCAACCGTTTACTCTTTATTTATCTCACAAAAAGCAGCCATGTTATGGAATGGCAGTTGGCAGGTAGGTTCCATCCTAGCTGACCAAGCGAAAATGGGCGATAAAGCATTCAAATGGGGAACCTTTAAATTCCCGGATTTTGCTCAAGCGGATCCTTTATTTCCAGGCAAAGCCCGTGGTATCCTTGTACCCGGCCACTTGATGGGTGTTACTGATAAGAAGGACGAAGAGCAAGCGAACAGAGCTAAAGATTTCTTGAAATATATGTATTCCAAAGATGCTGCCCAGAAGATATTCGAGCGTACCTTGGAAGTCGGCGAATTTGTTCAAGGACCAAGCTTAGTTTTGGGAGTCACCTTGCCGGATGA
>DASWUO010000433.1:0-3342 GCA_036401615.1 Bacilli bacterium
GTATTCACTAAAGTTACTTTCCATGGCTCAGCAGAGTGATGATGGGTAACGGTATGATTATCATGGACGAAATCGAAGGTCACATCGGACTCATGAAGAAAGTAATGGGCGAAATATTCTTTAATATAATATCCTTTGTATCCTAGACAAATCACGAAATCATTAAAGCCGTAATGAGAATAGAGCTTCATGATATGCCATAGAATGGGCCTTTCCCCTATTTCAATCATCGGCTTGGGCTTCAAGTAAGACTCTTCACTGATTCTTGTGCCAAAGCCTCCTGCCAGTATAACCACTTTCATCGGTAATCCTCCAATTGGCGTACTTCATATCCTGCCTTGTCCCGTACGATATAGAGGGGGCGATCCTTGGATTCATCATAGATACGGCCGATGTATTCGCCAATGATGCCGAGGATGATTAACATCACTCCGTTGAAGAATAGATTCATCGCCACGATAGAAGTCCAGCCCTGGACAGTTAGGTCGGTAAACAATCTTTGGTATAACACAAACAACAAATACGCAAAACTGGCAAACGACATAAAAAATCCTGTATAGGTGGCTAGCTTTAGCGGTTTATAAGAGAAGGACGCCATACCATCCAAGGCAAACCCGATCATCTTGCGCAGCGGATACTTGGTTACCCCTGCAAACCGTTCCTCCCTGATATAGTCCACACCCGTTTGACGAAACCCTACCCAGCTGACTAGACCGCGGACATACCGGTTCTTCTCCTTCAAGCCCTTCATCACATCACACACCTTGCGGTCAATAAGCCTAAAATCCCCGGTATCTAAAGGAATGTCCACACTGGTCATCGATTTAAGCAGCCGGTAATACATCTTGGAGGTCATCTTCTTGAACAAAGTCTCCCCCTTACGCTCCAACCGCTTGCCATAAACAACGTCAAAGCCTTCCTTCCACTTGGCAATCATCGCAAGGATCACTTCGGGCGGATCCTGCAAATCTGCATCTATAACCACAATAGCTTGTCCTTGAGCGTGATCCATCCCAGCGGTAATGGCAATTTGGTGACCAAAATTTCTGGAGAAGTTAATTAACCGCACATGGGGGTCGATGCTGCATATCTTCAATACCATCTCAACCGTTCGATCCCTGCTGCCATCATTAACGAAGATCAACTCATAAGGTTCCTCTGCCAGGTCCATGACCGCCTTTAACCTGGTATGGGTTTGTACGATAACCTCTTCCTCGTTATACATCGGTACAATGATGGAATACTTCACAGGCGCATCCACAAATTTCGTCCTCCTTCCTTAAGCCTATCTTAGAAAATGACCCAGCTGCTGAACCAACGAAGAAAAACATCGCCATACCGCCGATAAACCACAGCTCCGGAGAGAATGGGGTAAAACATAACAAACAAGAGGAAGACCAAGGCCATATAACTATAGATGAGTGATTTTACATAAGGCAATGCCTGCTCCTTGAAATGCTTCATAACATAAACAATACAGAAAATCATGAAGGGCACCATGGCAAAAAAGTGATAAATAAAGGTCAAGCGGGTAACCAGCATCCAAGGCACGTAAAGGGAACACATGGCAACGAAGAGGAACAAGATGTTACGGTCTCTTTTTCTATATCCAAGATACAATGCGCCGAGAATTCCGGCAATACCGACCCACCATATAGCAGGATTGCCCATGGCCGCGATACTGGAAATCTTGCCTTCAGGAGCTGCTCCTCCATAATACCATACGGGCCTCGCAATAATTGGCCACTCTGCCCAGTTGGATGAAAACGGATGGGTGGCCACGAGGTTCTTATGGTAATCGTACATGTTTTTCTGGTACACAACAATATCCTTTAGATCATGCTTTACTCCCTTGACGTTCAAATAAGGAATATAGGACATGGTGTAGATAACCGCCGGGATGAGGATAAAGAATAACAAACAGGAAGCAAGTGTGGCCAAAGTGTATTTGGGAAAAACCGCCATAATATGTGCATCGTGAGACTGAATCTCCTTGGAGAGTTTAGAATTTTTATTGAAATGCCTGTTTTTGGCTTTCCGGTATTGGCTGTACCGCTCAAACAAAGAAATAAAGAAGATCACGGCAAGTCCCGCACCGGCGTACAGCGAAATCCACTTACTGGCGACACCGATACCGAAAAACAATCCGGAGAGCCCCAATAGGATCAAGGTTCTGTTCAGTGAATGATAATAGAAGCTGGTGCGATAGTAGCGGTACATATAGTAAAACATCAGCATGATAAAAAATACACCGTAAACATCGATCGTAGCGATCCGCGTCTGAACGAAATGCATGAAGTCAAAGCTTAATAAGAATGCGCTGATAAAGGCATATTCCGGCTTTCTAAACAATCTTCTGGCGAAAATATACATCAGGGGAATCATCGCGATCCCAAACAAAGTGCCGGCAATTCTCCAACCAAACGGGTTCATGCCGAAAATGGCCGTACCCCAGCCTATGATGATCTTCCCAAGCGGCGGATGGGTGCTTTCATAAGCTTCGATCCCGTGCAGCTGCTCATAAGCGGTTCTTGCGTGGTAAATTTCATCAAAATAAGTACCGTTAAGATACGTGGGAGTATAAGCCGCCTCACGCTGTTCATCGAACAGGTTTTCCGCCTTGCCCTCGGTTAATTCACTTATGTTTTCATCAGGGACGATCGTGCTAATGGGCAGAGGTGTCCCGGAATTGTTCATTTCATAAAAAGCCAGTTCATTCAATCTGAAGCCGGGGGTTTCCGCACTGACTCTAACATAACGGGCGGTAACCGAAAGATCGGTACTAACCCACTTGAATACATTCCCTACCTCGCGCTCAATGCTTTGCTGACCACTCCAGGTGGAAGCATCGTCCGAGAACTCAATCTTATATTTGCCATTCCCCGGACCGCCGAAACTGCTCATTCGCTGCAGCTGCTTGGATTCGCCAAAATCCACATAAAGGCCTTCCCCGCCGTTGGCAGGTTTCCAAAGAGATTCAGGAGCTTTAAAAGAACCCAGATTGATTAAGGCCACAATGGTGTAAACCACAATTAAACCAATAAGTAAGCCGTAGTCCTTCCTGCCCAGCTTCTCTTGTTCATTGGCCGGCTGATCTGGATTCATCTGTTGCTGCTCTATCTTCTCCATTTGGTAGGCCTGTTCTTCTATCAGAAGACTTTTAGGATCTTCAAGTTTTCGGGATAAAGCATTTATGGGTTCAATGAGCTGCAGTTGGGGTACTTTGGTTATAAACATGTCCCATCCTACCTTAATGATATACATCAATAGAATCAGATTGGCAAAAGAAGTCAACAGCAGCACCGGATCAAACCGCGGGATCCAATATTGTTCAATAAAGCT
>DASWUO010000434.1:0-2462 GCA_036401615.1 Bacilli bacterium
ATCAGGCTCAAACTTCCGCTACCCCAAATCCCTGCAGCACTACAGCCTACATCCCTACAAAGTCACTTGACGGCAACCCATGAGCTCAGCCACCTTCTGGAATAAAGCAGCATTATGGCCGATTGACATAGCACAATGGTGCGTGGGAGCTTCGGCAAACCATTGCTCCATATACTCATCCGGGTGCTTCTTGAATTTAACCGGTGTTTGGGTATTGCCGATCTTCATGATGGTACCGTCAGTGGACTCCCCCTCGCTGATAATCAGCTTAAGCTTGCCATCCCCTGTCTGGGTTACATTCAAGGTAGTGATCGGTCCCGTTCTCACCTTGGCTTCAACGGAAACGCCGGTTCCTTGCTTGCCGTGGTAAAGGCCCATTCCTCTAAGAATCGGTTTGCCATTGGAAATATCGATATGAAAAGGGCCATCATGTCCAAGCAATATCGTTTCATCCTCGTAATCAACAACAACAATTTCCGAGAAGCTGCCTCCGGTGCCAAGCATGTCACAGATCTTCATAGCAATGGCCGTCTTCAAATCCCCCTCACCTGAACACGGAATGCCCTTAGCCGTTAACAAAGAGTTTCCTACAATTAATCCTCCTTGAAGCTTCTCATATTCTCCACCGGGTGCCCCATGGTAATAATAGGTTAAGGCATCCAGATCATATTCGCGAACCAGCTTCTCTTGTGCCGCCGCAACTCGGCAGGACCACTCGATCTGCTCATCAGTTGGCTTCTTGGCAATAGGATCCGAAGGCGAATCGCCGCTGATTTCGAACATTTCATGCACCTCATGCTTCTTCACCTTCACTTCCGCCGGGGTGACCTCCTTAAAAAGCCGATCCAGATCACACATCTCCAAAACCTCTACATGCAGCCCGGTTTGCGCTTGAATCATCGTGAAGTCGCTGTACATATCCAACATCCCGCTGTAAGTATTGCCGAGAAAACCAAATCGGCTGTGCTGCAGCGTTCTTGGAACGGATGCCGCGCGAATCCATTCTTCAATCAGCCGCCATGCGCGGACAGCCTCTTGTCTGCCATTCGTCTTCTCATTGGTTAAAGATATAGCCGGAGTATAGTCCAGCCCCAACAGCCCGTTAATGACCCTGAAGGGAATGCCCGCACGGTTAAACACATTGGCAATCTCCGGCACGGGGCAAGTTCCGCAGTGCGCAAGCCATTCACCTGTAGTCGACTGCTCATAATTGATTCGCTCCGTAGGCTGAAGATTCAACACAACGGCCGGTGCTTTACAGATTTGGTGAACCGGCAGTACGGTAGAACTCGTCGAATAAGTGGCTGAATGGCAGAAAACCAGATCGACGTTGTGGGAGTTAAACCATTCCCCCGCTGTTCTTCCCTCAGCCTCGGTGTCGACCAAACCATAAAAAAAAACTTCCCCGAGCCCCGACATGCCTTTCTCCAAAAAACGCCCATATTCAATCAAGCGCTCCCGCAAACCCGGAAACTGCGCCCAATAAGCGCGCAAACCAATAGAATAAAGGCCAATACGCGGTTTCTTCACCGCTTTAATAGGAAGTAACCTGGACATTTCATCTCCATCCTTTCTAACAGCAGCACATCTTATTTTCGAGAAAAAATAACATCTTTATTATTCCATTGTAATGGCATACAATATAAATAACATCCCATTATCTTGTTCAAAAATAATAGTATCTTGTTGAGAAGGAAGGGCCTTCGAATGAACTTTCTGGAAAGAGCATCTTATGATTGGACCGAGGATTCGGTTCGTCTCATCAACTCCCCTGGCCTCACGGCCAAGTCCTCCTATTTCTACGTGCAGGAAACGGGATATTTCCAGACGAAGCCGCGGTATTTTACAGAACGGGAGCACTTGAATTCTTATTTAATCGTCTATACGCTTTCCGGGAAAGGTATACTGCGCTATCGGGGCAAGTCTCATAGACTGCAGGCGGGTCAAGCCTTTTTCATCGATTGTATGGAATATCAATATTACGAGACGGATCGCAACGAGCCGTGGGAGATACTGTGGGTTCACTTTAACGGGGCTACCAGCCGCGGGTATTATGAGGAATTTGTGAAACAGGATTCACCGGTCATTTCCATGGATCAAGAAATCGCGGTGCCTTCGATCATGCGAAAAATCTTGGATAATCAACGCAATAAAGATAGACGAACCGAACTGGTCACTTCCCAATTAATTGTCCAGCTGCTGACCGAACTGCTGCTCTCAACCAATGATCAACTGTCTTCTGATGATTTTATGCCGGACTATTTAAAAGGCGCCGTTGCTGAGATCGAGAAATATTTTAACGAAAAAATCACACTAGACCAATTAGCGGCCAAATATGCTATCAATAAATTTTATTTGGCTAAGGAATTCAAGAAATACACCGGCGTCACCCCTAATGAATTCCTGATCCAGACCCGAATCAATTATGCCAAAGAGCATCTGCAATATTCCGGCTTATCCGT
>DASWUO010000435.1:0-2294 GCA_036401615.1 Bacilli bacterium
GTGGATTAATCCAAAATTTTCTATTCTTGAGGAGGTTTACACGAATGGATTTCAAACCGGACAGATATGGTAAAATGCAGTACAGGCATTGCGGCAAATGGGGTTTGAAGCTGCCCGTAATTTCACTCGGAGGATGGCAGACGGTTGGCGGCTATGAGGAACAAGGCGAAGCTAAGCAAAGTTTTTTTCAAGCGTTTGATGCCGGAATTACCCATTTCGATTTTGCTAACAATTATGGAACGCCCCCGGGTAACGGCGAAATCAAAGGCGGAAAAATTCTGAAGCATCTGCCGAGGGATGAAATCGTCATCTCCAGCAAGGCCGGGTACTATATGTGGCCGGGTCCATATGGGGAATGGGGCAGCAGGAAATACATCATCGCCTCCTGTGACCAAAGCTTAAAAAGAATGAATGTCGATTACTTCGATATTTTCTATATTCACCGTCCGGATCAGGATACCCCTCTTGAAGAAACACACGGCGCTTTAGAAACCTTGATTCAGCAAGGCAAAGTCTTATATGGCGGTGTGTCCAGCTACTCGCCGCAAATGACGGAAGCGGCCATTGCGCTGAAGAAGAAGAAAAATTGGTTTCCCTTGACCATTCATCAGCCTGTGTACAATATGTTCGATCGTTGGATCGAGGACGGGTTAATTCCAAGCGCCGCCAAACATGGCTATGGACTGATTCCCTTCTGTCCGCTGGCCCAAGGGTTATTAACCAACAAATATATTCATGGCGTGCCTGAGAATTCGCGTTTGGGATTGCATGGAAATGGACCGAGCGAAGAGCAATTGCGCAAAGTGAAGGCGCTACACGGTCTGGCAGCCGAACGCGGTCAGAGCTTGGCACAAATGGCATTGGCTTGGATCTTGCGTTGGAAAGAAGTAACCTCTGTTTTAACAGCTGTTTCTAATACGGTCCAATTGGAGGACAGCCTTAAAATTCTCGATCATTTGGAATTTTCGGCTGGGGAGCTGCAGCGCATTGAGTCTATTTTGGGTGGAGTACCTGCAGAATAACGCGGCTTCTCCGCGTTATTCAAGAGGAAAAACCTGTTGTAGTGCAAAACTCTACGTTCCAACTACCTTGCGGCCGCGGGGTTCGGATCCGTTGGCATCCGGCTCCAGGGTGATGCCTATGGAGTCGAATGACCGCTCCGTCTCATCTAATTCATAAGTCAAGACCCCTAAACCCTGATGATCCACATGAAAGGTTCCCGCATTTCTTCGTTGGCCCTTGTCTATCAGCCAGACCTGATAGGCTTCTTTCCCTTGGGTTTCTTCTAATCCATAGAGGTATACAACTAACTTCATGTTATTGCCCTGCTTGAGAATGCAGGCTTTGCCGTTGGCTTCGGATCCTTCCAAGGCCGCGTTGAGCGTATAGATCATTTCCACATCAGCAGGTTGATTCAACACTTGATCGGACATTGCATTCTGTTGTTGTATCAAGTTGTAATTCCACAAGGAGCCCGCTATAACAATCAAAGTTACTGCAGCAGCCAACCCGAAAGCCCAAGCCTTGGACAATCCTTGCTTTACAACAAATATTTCATTCGAAGTAGAAGGAGCTGCTCTCATTGCCCCCTTCAAGGCGGCAGGTGTTGCTCTCGCCTCTGTACTCAAAGCTGCCGGGAATATAGCACCCATCACTTCCGCCTTCAGCTCTGCAGGAACCTCCACCATCTCCACCTGCCACGGCAAAGCCTGCCAGACTTGATGAAATCCTTCCACTTCTTCCTGACAGGAGGGACATAACGGCAAATGCTGTTCAAACAAAGCCTGTTCTTCATCTGTACAATGACCTGAGATATAGGACACATACAATTCACATGGTTGATTTGTCTTCTCTTGCACGGACTATCCCTCCCCCTTCTGAAGATGCTTGCGTAAGATCTTTAATGATTGGTGAAGCCGACTCTTGATCGTACCGAGGGGTTCATTGTACTTCTGGGCGATTTCGCTCAAGGTATAACCGTGCCAATATAAATGCTCAATCAATTGAACTTGATTGTTGTTGAGATAACGGAAAGCATATTGAATTTGTTGCGTCAGGTCTTCCTTGACAGCGAATTGTTCGAAGGTGGCCAACGAATCATCCGGAATTTTCTCCCACTGCTCCATCAACAGCATCTTTGAAGCATCGTGCTTCTTCTCTTTACGGATCTGGTCGATCGTAATATTGCGGGTTATCGTTAACAACCAATTGACAAACTGTCCTTTGGCCTCATCAAAATTGCTCTCCGTAGTCCATAACCGGGTAAATACCAGCTGGACAATCTCCCGGGCCAA